>JAUUYV010000159.1 GCA_030590275.1 Porticoccaceae bacterium | reverse complement strand
GCAAACTCAAACAAAAACCACGAACTGCAGGCATTGGTCATCGAAAACGTGAGTAATCAAATCCTGGAGGGAAACAAATCCATCATTGGACTAATGGTTGAAAGCAATATCGAAGCGGGCAATCAAAAACTGTCTTCTAACAAAGATGAAATGACCTACGGTATGTCAGTGACTGACGCATGCATTGACTGGCAGACGACAGAAACATCTCTATTGTCTATACGCGATAAGCTGAAAGAGAGATTAGCGAAACGTTAAAACCCAAATTTTTCCATCGGTTGAAAGTCGATACGCACCAGGCCAGGCACGTCGCCAGAATCAAACACAGCGGGATGCTGGTTAACATCACGCGCGTTCAAGATGGATTCCGTCCCACCCCATGCAACTTGCTTAGTCCAAAGTGCTGAAAACCCGATATCAATAAGAGTGCAGAGAGTATTAATATCAGCACCCATTTTTCCCCGTAGGCGCAAACCACCGGCCAGGGTAATAATGTAGCCCGCATATGTTGAGGCCGGTTTGTCTGCGTGAATCAAACCTTTTTTCTGGCCTTCAGTAATACGTTCGATAAGACAGTTTTCCAACAAAGCCAGGCGCTCGGCAGCTTCGTCGCAGATACTCGGTTCCGTATGTGCCAGTTCACTAACGGTGCTATAAAGTAGGCAACCCTGTTCCCGGTAGGCTCGATTATCAACCAGGAACATCGAGTAATACACGCTACGAATTGCGACCACGGGATCTTCGATGTCCTGAAGCGCCTTGACCGGTACCTCGTAGAGCCGAACATAACAATCGAGCACCTCTTTAAACAACCCGGCCTTACTACCGAAAGCCTGGTAGAGGCTGCCTCGGTTAATGCCTGTGGCTTCAATCAACTTCTGGATAGAACTTGCTTCGTATCCATCTCGCCAAAAAACTCTCATCGCCGCTTCAATAACTTGCTCACGGTCATACTCTACCGTCCTGGGCATAACCACTCCTGGTTTAATTGCCCATAAGGGCTCAAGGGGACAACAAATTATTAAAATGAAAAACTATATTACCAAATAAATTATTCTAGACCTTTTGGTTAGTTACCCAAAAACACAAAGAAGCGCCAACTTAATTTTTATTATGTGGGCCTCTTATTTAATTATAAGGGAATCACTGCGGGGATTAGCCCCACTCTTTAAGATTATTAGCAACAGTCAAAAAAACATTCCAGGGAGCAGTTGCAAACAGAGGAAAAAAACTTACGAATACCTAATAAACAAGTTTGGCTTATAGCACTCCATTAAGTCTAAATAGACTTATAACCGTAATATATAGCTTTATTATCTACTGGTTTATTAGTTTATTTATAAAAAGCATGAGACGAATCACTGTGATCAGTGACATCACGCACGCCTTTGAGTTGAGGAATCTGAGTGAGAAGGGTCTTCTCAACTCCTTCCTTGAGAGTTTCATCCACCATGCTACAACCCTGACAACCACCGCCAAATTGCAGGATCGCCACATCTTCTACGACTTCCTCCAGGCTCACCTCACCACCATGGGCTGCCAAACCAGGGTTAATTTCGTTGTACAGGACATAATTAATTTTATCTTCCAGAGGGCTGTCGTCACTAATTCTTGGCATCCGTGAATTAGGTGCTTTAATTGTCAACTGACCACCCAGGCGATCTTCGGCATAATCGACCCGAGCATCTTCCAGAAAAGGCTCGCTGCGCTTGTCTACATAGGCGCGTAGACCATCGAGCTCCATAATTTCATCGTCGGCCTGCTCTTCACCGGGCTTACAGTAGGCAATACAAGTTTCTGCTTTTGGGGTTCCGGGGTCACTGATGAAAAGACGAACCGCCATACCCTCGCCATCCTGTTTTTCAAGCAGCCCAGCCAGGTAGCTTTGCGCCGAGGGGGTAATTTCCAAATTTGCCATGAGTTAGCATCCAAATGTTGGGCAATGTTATACCCGAGTAAATCAGTCGTGTATTCTAGCAAGCCGTAGGACGAGCTACAATGCACAGAACCCGCCAGTCCGAAGAGCGAGAAACAAAAGTTCTTATTTATCTCGTTGCTTTGCCGGTTTTGATAAGCAATTTGCTAGAATAGCGCTATTTTTCCACATCCCATCTCTGGGTAGTTTCATGACCGATACACGTGTACAACGCATCACAGCACTGCATCATGCTGCAGCCGAACGCATCCTGATACTCGATGGTGCCACTGGCACCATGATTCAGCGCTATAAGCTCAAAGAGGAAGACTTTCGTGGCGCTCGCTTCGCCGACTGGCCACAGGATATAGGAGGCAACAACGATCTTTTGGTGCTAACACGACCCGACATCGTCCGTGACATCCACCTCGCCTATCTGGAAGCAGGTGCGGACATTATTGAAACCAACACTTTTAACGCAACGAGCATTTCTCAATCCGACTACGGTATGGAAAACCTGGTTACAGAATTAAATCGCGAAGCCGCCCGTATCGCCCGTGATGCTGCCGATGCCGTCAGCACTCAAACTCCGGATAAACCACGCTGGGTAGCAGGCGTTGTAGGCCCCACTAGTCGTACGGCTTCGATTTCTCCAGATGTTAACGATCCTGCCGCCCGCAATACTTCGTTTGAAGAACTGGCCGAAGCCTACCGGAAAGCCACGCGCGCACTGATTGAGGGCGGCTCCGATATCATCATGATCGAAACCGTCTTCGATACACTCAATGCAAAGGCCGCTATTTTTGCGGTACAGGATGTTTATACCGAGATGGGTATCGAACTACCCATTATGATTTCCGGGACCATTACCGACGCCTCCGGCCGAACATTGTCCGGACAGACCACCGAGGCCTTCTGGAATAGCGTGGCCCACGCCGAACCCTTTGCCATCGGTTTGAACTGCGCCCTGGGTGCAGAGCAACTACGACCCTACGTGGAAGAATTAAGTCGAGTTGCCCCCATCCTGGTCTCCGCCCATCCCAACGCCGGTTTACCCAATGCCTTTGGCGAATACGATGAAAGCGCCGAAGAAACTGCCGCCATTCTTGATGAGTTCGCCAGCAGTGGTCTGGTGAATATTGTCGGCGGCTGCTGCGGTACCACCCCAGATCACATTCGTGCCATCGCTGCCGCCGTTACTCGCCATGCCACGCGGGCGATACCAGAAATTGAACCCGCCTGCCGTTTATCCGGACTAGAGCCTTTTGCCATCACTAGCGACTCTCTCTTTGTAAACGTTGGCGAACGCTGCAATGTGACCGGCTCGGCTCGCTTTAAACGCCTGATCCTGGAAGATGACTACACCACCGCCCTCGAAGTCGCACTAGACCAGGTTGAAAACGGCGCGCAAATTATCGATATCAATATGGATGAAGGCATGCTCGATGCCGTCGAGGCTATCTCGACCTTCCTGAAATTGATAGCGACGGAACCCGATATTTGCCGAGTGCCTGTCATGGTGGACTCCTCCAGGTGGGAGGTCATCGAGGCTGGACTCCAGCAAATCCAAGGTAAAGCTCTGGTTAACTCGATAAGCCTCAAGGAAGGCGAAGACGCTTTTATTCACCATGCGCATCTATGCAAACGCTACGGCGCCGCCGTGGTAGTAATGGCCTTCGATACCGAAGGACAGGCGGATACTCTCGAGCGACGCATTGCCATCTGTCAGCGCAGTTACGATATTCTGGTCAAAAAAGTCGACTTTAATCCCTCAGACATCGTCTTTGACCCCAACATATTCGCCATTGCCACGGGCATTGAAGAACACAATAACTATGCCGTCGACTTCATCGCGGCCTGTCAGTGGATTCGCAAAAATCTACCACACGCCCATCTTTCGGGCGGCGTCAGCAATGTGTCGTTTTCCTTTCGCGGTAACAATCCGGTACGGGAAGCCATTCACTCGGTATTTTTATATCACGCCATTAAAGCCGGACTCGGCATGGGCATCGTCAACGCCGGACAACTCGCTGTTTACGATGATTTACCAGAAGAACTACGCACCGCAGTAAAAGATGTCGTTCTTAACCGTCGCGAAGACAGCACCGAACAACTGCTGGCCATCGCCGATAAATATCGGGGCGATGGCAGCGTCAGCGAAAAGAAGGAAGATCTCGCCTGGCGAGACTGGCCGGTAACGAAGCGCCTCGAACATGCGCTGGTTAAAGGCATCACCCTGTTCATTGAAGAAGATGCCGAGACCGCTCGCCAGCAGGCCGATCGCCCCCTCGACGTCATTGAAGGTCCACTCATGGACGGTATGAATGTGGTGGGCGATCTGTTCAGCAGTGGTAAAATGTTTCTACCCCAGGTAGTGAAATCTGCAAGAGTGATGAAACAGGCCGTGGCCTATTTGCAACCCTACATCGAACTGGAAAAACAGGGTGTGGCTAGCAGTAATGGCAAAATACTGATGGCAACCGTAAAAGGCGATGTACACGACATCGGCAAAAATATCGTCGGCGTCGTCCTACAGTGCAATAATTTTGAGGTCATCGATCTCGGGGTTATGGTGCCCGCAACGACCATTCTCGAAACCGCACAGCAAGAAAATGTGGATATTATTGGTCTATCCGGACTCATTACTCCATCTCTCGATGAAATGGTACATGTGGCCAGCGAGATGGAACGCCTCGGCCTGGACTTGCCTTTGTTAATCGGCGGCGCCACCACCTCCAAAGCCCACACGGCAGTAAGGATTGACCCGGGTTATCACCGCGGCCAGAGTATTTATGTTGCCGACGCTTCGCGCGCTGTTGGCGTTGCGACCAAACTGATGAATGCCGAGCGGCGGGCTGAGTATTACGGAGAAATAGTTAGCGAGTACGAGAAAGTGCGTCATCGTACTGCGGCCCGGCAATCCAAACGTAAATCTCTCAGCTACAGGGACGCTATCGATGCTGGCATGGCCATTGAGTGGAAAAATCAGCTGCCTCCGGTTCCCGCGCAAACGGGTATACAGGTGTTTACCGATTATCCTCTGCAGAACTTAATCGACACCATCGACTGGACGCCATTTTTTATCACCTGGAACCTGGTGGGCAAATACCCAGGTATCTTTGACGATGAAGTTGTCGGTGAGCAGGCTCGCATATTATTTGATGATGCCCAGGCAATGCTCAAAAAACTGATCGCCGATGGCCGCTTAACAGCCAATGGCGTTATTGGACTGTGGCCCGCTAATCGTATTGGCAGCGATGACATTGCGGTATACGCCGACGAAACCCGCTCCAAAGTGATTGCAACCCTGCACCATCTTCGCCAGCAGGCTATGAAACCTAATGACGACGAACCCTATTTATCTCTCGCCGACTTTATTGCCCCGGAAAGCTCTGGCGTAGCCGATTACATCGGCGGCTTTGCCGTTACCACAGGTATTAATGCTGATGATATTGCCAAAGAATACGAACGCCAGGGTG
>JAUUYV010000296.1 GCA_030590275.1 Porticoccaceae bacterium | reverse complement strand
CCTGGTCAGCTTCGTTCCAGATGATTGCTTTCATTTTAATCAGATCAACGACACCGCCAAACTCTTCTTCAGCACCAATGGTCATCTGCATAGGGATCGCGTTGGCACCCAGGCGATCCTTGAGCTGATCAACGACCATCTTAAAATCCGCACCGGCACGATCCATCTTGTTGACGAACACCATGCGCGGCACTTCATATTTATTGCCCTGCCGCCACACAGTCTCGGTTTGTGGCTGCACCCCAGAAGAACCACACAGCACCACGACAGCACCATCCAACACACGTAAAGAGCGCTCTACTTCAATGGTAAAATCAACGTGACCAGGCGTATCAATGATATTGACCCGATGCTCGTCAAACTGTGCCTGCATACCGCTCCAGAAGCAGGTGGTCGCTGCAGAGGTGATAGTAATCCCACGCTCCTGCTCTTGCTCCATCCAGTCCATGGTGGCGGCACCATCGTGCACCTCACCAATCTTGTGGGACAAACCGGTATAAAATAGCACCCGCTCTGTGGTGGTAGTCTTGCCCGCATCAACGTGGGCGACAATACCGATATTACGATACCGGGCGAGAGGTGTATTACGTGCCACTATCTGTTCTCCAAAAGTGTTGTACCAAAACTGCGAAAGGCAGCCATACTAGCCGCCCTTCGATAACTTTCTTAAAAGTGCACACTGATTCCTGGTCCGAGCCACAGCACCATCTACCCTCTGCGCGATAGCTAAAATCGGTAGTGGGAAAAAGCTTTGTTGGCCTCCGCCATACGATGCACATCTTCTCTTTTCTTCACCGCCCCACCCTTGCTTTGTGCGGCATCAGATATTTCACCCGCTAATCGCTGGGCCATAGATTTCTCACTGCGACCACGGGCGTAATCAACCAACCAGCGCATAGCTAAGGCACCGCGGCGAGACACTCGCACTTCGACCGGCACCTGATAGGTTGCACCGCCAACCCGGCGGGATTTAACCTCGACCATAGGAGCAATATTTTCCAGCGCTTCCTCGAAGACTTCTACCGGATCACGCTTCATACGTTCTTCGACTATAGTCAGTGCGCCATAGACAATACGTTCTGCTACGGATTTTTTTCCACTGACCATCACATGATTCATGAATTTGGCCAGAGTGATATTACCGTATTTAGGATCCGGCAGGATTTCACGCTTGGCAACAACTCTTCTTCTTGGCATAACTTTTCTCTCTTCAGGTGATTCCGGAACCCGCGACAGCGCTGCCCGGCCTTACTCTATAAATATTTTACCCTTTGGGTCGCTTAGTACCGTATTTTGAACGCCGCTGCTTACGGCCATCAACACCAGAGGTATCGAGACTACCGCGCACTGTGTGGTACCTCACTCCAGGCAAATCTTTAACTCGACCGCCACGAATCAGTACCACGCTGTGCTCTTGCAAGTTATGGCCTTCGCCACCAATGTAAGAACTCACCTCATAACCACTGGTCAATCTGACCCGACACACTTTGCGCATAGCCGAATTCGGTTTTTTCGGAGTCGTGGTGTAAACACGCGTGCATACGCCACGCCGCTGGGGACAACTTTGCAAGGCAGGAACATCGCTTTTAACGACTCTGCGTTTTCTCGGCTTGCGAACCAACTGGTTAACAGTTGCCATGAATCATTTACTCCAAAAAATAATTAGTGCGTTCCAGGCTCCCTAAAAATGCCGGGCCACCGTAGCAAAAAGGACGCGGAATTTTATAGAGGCACCCGCCCCACGTCAAGCGTAACGAGTAGTTGAAGGCTACTTTAACTACCGCCAGGCAATCCACGCTATTATCGAGACCCCGGTTACTCGTCATCCTCGGCGCTCAAGGCTTCCGACAATGCGGCTTCGACATCAATAGCTGAGGGGCTCATCAGTTCAGCTTCTTCCTCTTCGCGCGCCTTGCGTCGTTGTGCATGATAGGCAAGACCGGTTCCCGCTGGAATCAATCGACCCACCACAACATTTTCTTTCAAGCCACGCAGACCATCTACTTTACCGGTAACCGACGCCTCGGTTAACACTCGAGTAGTTTCCTGGAAAGAGGCTGCCGAAATAAAGCTTTCGGTCGCCAACGAAGCCTTAGTAATACCAAGCAATACTCGCTCGATCTGAGCACCAATTTTCCCCTCGGCAACCAGAGCCTCGTTAACCTCCGTAACCCCGTGATATTCAACTTGTTCACCCCTGATAAAATCAGAATCTCCCGACTCAACCACTACGGCCTTACGTAACATTTGACGCACAATAACCTCAATGTGTTTATCGTTGATCTTCACACCTTGCAGGCGATACACCTCCTGAATTTCATTAACGATGTAGTTAGCCAAAGCCTCAACACCCTTGAGTCGCAAGATATCATGGGAGCTAGAAGGCCCTTCAGAAATAACCTCTCCCTTTTCTACATGCTCTCCTTCATACACCCCGAGCTGACGCCATTTATGGATCAACTCTTCATAGACGTCCTCGCCATTAGGCGGCGTAATCACCAGACGACGCTTACCCTTAGTTTCCTTGCCGAAGGTAACGGTACCCGTTACCTCTGCCAGAATCTCTGGATCTTTTGGTTTTCTAGCTTCAAAAAGATCGGCAACCCGCGGCAAACCACCGGTAATATCACGAGTTTTAGAACCCTCCTGCGGAATACGTGCCACCACATCCCCCACGTTAACCGTATCGCCATCATTGATGGTGATAATGGCGTTGGCAGCCAACATGTAGTGAGCGGGAACCGTAGAATTAGCGAAGAATATCTCCT
>JAUUYV010000152.1 GCA_030590275.1 Porticoccaceae bacterium | reverse complement strand
CATCATCTTTAGCACCGCGACTGGCCCATAGCATCAGTTCGCGTATGGTGTTGGCCGCGTTCCAGCCGGGGTAGACGTTGTAGCTGATATAGGCAATGCCTTCAGTCTTTAAATTGTTCGAACAGATGCTGAAAACCTGCTCCTGCAGCTCTTCAGTTACCCATGAATATACGCCATGGCAGAGTATGTAATCAAACTTTTCCGTATCTTCCTGCGTCGTGACATCCTGGATGGACTCATGGTTTAACAAAATATTTTTTAAACCAAGATTAAAGATGTGTTTTTTACCTTCCTCAATTTGCCTGGAGGAATAGTCAAACCCCACAAAAAAGGCATCAGGAAAGCGGTATGCCAATGGAATAATATTACCACCGGAGGCGCAGCCTATTTCCAGAACACGTGCTGATTCCAGGAGTGTCGGATTTAGACCAAAAAAGCGGCTATTGGTGAATAGTCGCTTAGGATACGATTGCTCAATAGGATAGCTAGGATAGACCGTTGTATCATAGGGATTCGGCATAACGTTAGACCTGATTAAATAGTATTAGCAACGTAGACTATAGCGAATCTTAGTCCTTACCCCTGATCAGGGGGTAGGCTTTAGTTTTTGGCCCGGCATTTATAGCTAAAAACTGAAATAGCATTCCGACAAAATATCGAAATGCTATTTTAACCGTCAGGCTGTTTTCTGAAAACTATGACAGAGAGTTTTACTCAGCTTAGCTGGAACTGATGAGGACGCTACCATCTTCGCCATGCTGTGGCGGGTCATTGTCAGTGGGCGCGGTAGTGGACCCGAGTCCGCCCAGTCCATTGCCGGCATCTTCTCCATTTTCACCATTTGAGGCTCCTTCACCGCCATTACTACCCCCACCATCCCCCGCTTTTGCCTGCGGCCCATTCTTTTGGATTGCAAGTTTAGCCGAACCAAAGCCGCCACCGCCGCCACCCGCCTGTATATCAATACCAGTACCCGTCACCTGCGAGTAACCGCCACCGCCACCGCCCCATATATAAGCGTCCTCACCATCGCCGGGATTCCCTCCGGTTCCGGGTATATTGGAGGTTATCGCTTTTATATTGAGGGCTAGCATTTTTTGCCCGCCAGTTATTCTCTGTCCATTTTGGCCACCACCGCCCACGGTAATGCTGAGTGTATCACCGGGAACCGCCGCGACAGTCTGCACGAGTTGTTCCCCGTTGCCTCCACGCATTGGAGCGTTTTTTGCTAAATAGTTAGCGGTTCCTCCGCCCGCGCCGTTGACGGTGATTTTGAGCTGGGTGATGCCATCGGGAACGGTAAACTGAGCGGTACCCGCGGAGCCAAATGCCTCGTCAACAGGAGAGACGATGCTGGTTTCCGCATGAGCAGGCAAAATAACTGATGATATGGTGGGGGTGGTCCAAACTGAGCCAATGCCCAGAGATTTAAGTAAGGTACGTCGCAGCTGCTTTTTCATGTGTAGTTTCCTC
Source organism: Porticoccaceae bacterium (assembly GCA_030590275.1). The sequence continues at coordinate 4,023 of JAUUYV010000152.1, read as the reverse complement.
TACCAGGGGGGTTGCTTTAGCGGATTAATGGCTGATTAAGCCGTTATTCCCCTAGCTTTTATTAGATAGTGGTTTTATAACACAGTTTAAAACCAGATACTTGTATTCTTATCTTCATCTTAACTCTTTTACAGTATCGCTGGTTGGGGGGAGCCCCCGGGGTTTCTTTCAGGTGTACCAGATTCCGTTGGTGATCTGGCAATCAATTGAATCAAGCGCCATATGGATGAGCAATCCTATGCCGACATAGTGAAGGCGGTATGTTTTTATAAAAGCCAGGCCAGCATACACAAGGATAGGGAAAAAGGTATGCAGGGGGTGGAAGCCGATGCTACAGCGGTCGGGGTCGTAGATGGGATCTGCCAGCAGGTGGTCGAGATCTACCAGCATGGTGGACACCATTAGCAGATAGGCGAGCTTCCAGTCCCCACGGAAAAACAGCACAACGACAATGGCCGGAGCGATAAAATGCAGGCTCAGGTGTAGGATTTAAACGACCTCTACGACGCGGTTTAGTGGGGCATTCGCTCCCCGCGATGACGGGAAGCCGAGTGTTAATTCGCTCTAGTCCCAGTCCTGGGCGGAAGAGGTGTCGATGCCAAGATCTTCGGCGGATTCATCATCTGAATATTCACCGTCCTGATCCCGGTCGTCTTCAAACGGTTTATCTGCGCGTCGTTCCAGCAGGTTGATTGCGACTTCGACAAAGTCATACTCGGTGATAATGCCAATCAGGACGCCGTCGTCCACAATAGGCAGGCAACCATGGCGTGATTGATGAATATATTGTGCTGCCTTCAGGGTGCCGGTATCAGGTGAAATACTGACTACGGGGCTGGACATGATATCGCGGAGCGGTATGTCGCTGTTATCGCTTGGGTTTTTATTAAGCGTTGAACTGCTGGCTGCCAGGATGTCGCGGTGACTAATTAGACCTACCACGCCATCGTTAGCATCCACAATCGGAATATGGTGGATGTGTTTTTCTGCCATCAATGTGTGTGCGGTTCCCAGCGAATCAGTTTCGTTTAGTTTGACCGGGTCTGCCGTCATGATCGATTCTACGCTAATCATTTTCTTTTCTGTTTGTGTGTTTGAAAAATAAGTTTAGTCCTTTGAATTCGACTCCGCAACTATTTTATTTTTTCGCAGTGGATATTGCAATTTTCTGCGTTTATGGTTCCGGGTTCGGCCTTATGAATGCTTCGCTAAAGGCTGGTGTTGGGGAGCAATATGAACATTTCGCCTGGCTGTTTCATGTTGCCGGCCATCTGTTCAGCGCGTTCACCGGTTCCCCAGAACAGGTCAGCACGCAGCTGGCCTTTTATCGCACCACCGGTATCCTGTGCCATGACCAGTTTCTGCAGAGGTTGCTGCTCTTCTCCCGGATAGTGGGTGTTGAGCCAGATTGGTGCACCCAGTTCAACAAATTTAGGATCTATCGCCAGGCTGCGCTCCGGAGTCAGGGGTACATTGAGTGAGCCAGTCGGGCCGTCTTCGGGTTTTTCACGTAGTACAAAAAATACGTAGCTGGGGTTTTCGTTGAGCAGGGCTTTGGCGCGTTGCGGGTTTGATTGCAGCCAGGCTTTGATGCTGAACAAGCTGACATCTTCTCTTTTGAGTTCACCCATTTCGATTAATTTCTTACCAATCGAAATGTAGGCGTGTCCATTCTGGTTGGCATATCCCGCGCCAATAATGCTCCCGTCCGGGAGTTGCACACGTCCTGAGCCCTGTATCTGCAAAAAGAATAGTTGATCGCGGTCATCCACCCAGAGCAGTTCCTGGCCGGTTAAAGGGGCTTGCTCTCCGTCGATTTGTGCGCGCGAATAGTAGGGTACCACCTTATTACCCAACACGCGGCCGCGCACCCGCTTACCTTTGAGGGCGGGGAAAATTGAAGCCATGTCGATAATCAGCATATCGTCAGGTGATTTGTACAAAGGGTAGCGATAGCGCTCGTCGGCCTGCATCGCGCCGTGTAATAATGGCTCGTAGTAGCCTGTGATCATGCCGCTGGATTTGCCTTTCTCACCGCGTAGGGTGTGGGGCGTGAAGTGCGTCTCAAAGAACAATTTTGCATCTTCGTCATCCGGCTCATCTAAACCCTTAGCATTGGCGCAAATGGCCTGCCAATCCGGTTTTTTGGCGAGGCGAATGCAGCCTTTTCCCAGAGCGGAAAATGCCTGTGCATGTTGATCCTGCTCCCAGCCTGGGAGATCGTCAAACTCAATCGCTTTGCCGATGCCGGGTTCCAGACTCTGGCAGCCGGAAAACACAAGTAAGGTGAGTAATAGTGCGAAGTGGCGATAGTTCATAGTATGTGAGATCACTGCAGGAAAGGATTGTGCTGGCGTTCTTCACCAAAGCTGGAATTGGGGCCGTGGCCGGGAATAAACTCGATATCGTCACCCAGAGGGATGAGTTTGGTTTTGATCGAATGTAGTAGGTCTGCATGATTGCCACGAGGAAAGTCGGTGCGGCCGATGCTGCGCTGAAACAATACATCGCCCACGACCGCAAGCTTGCTTTTTTGGTGGTAAAACACCACGTGGCCGGGGGTGTGGCCGGGGCAATGAATGACCTTCAGCGTTTGTTCTCCGAGGCTAACCGAATCACCGTCGTTCAACCATTCGCTTGGTGTGAAATTGCCGCTATGGGGTAAGCCTGTCATACCGGCGTACTCCTCCAGAGACTCAAGCAGGAAGAGGTCGTCTTTATGCGGGCCGATGACGGGCAGGCCGGTTATTTCCGCAAGTTCTGCGGTGAACCCAACGTGATCAATGTGCCCGTGGGTCAGGAGAATTTTGACAGGGTTTACACCTTCTTGTGTGACCACGTCCAAAATTTTCTCGATGTCACCCCCTGGGTCAACAATGGCAGCGGCTTTACTGTTTGTGCACCACAACAGGGAACAGTTTTGTGCGTAGGTGGTCACCGGGATTATTTTATAGCTCAGGCTTTGGCTCATGGTATGGCAGGGTATAATCGTATTTTTTCAGCCTCCAATTTTAGCCTAAAATGAACATACATTTTGAAGATGCGCAGCGCTTTGTAGTTTCCGATTTTGATGATGATAACTTTAATGTCAGCGGTGAAAAGCCAGTTTTTGAATTAACGGCGCTGGCGACCTTCGTCTTATCACTGGCGCGCTGCACTTATGCTGTTTTATGGGTATACGGTGGGCGTTCGGATGCCGACCCGGAAAGCATCGAGATGACCATGTCCTGGGATTTCGATCACGAACCAACGCGCTTCAAGCAGATAAACATGGATATTCTATGGCCGACCCTGCCCGCGAAGAAGCAAAAAGTAGCGCAAAAAATGGCTGCGCATTGCACGATTCACAATAGCATTCACAATTGTGTGGAGATCAACACCACGGTTCGGGTTAAGTAGTAGCGGGCCTGAAGGCTCACTTCCTTATTGTCGGCGTTTGGAGATGACGAGTTCGATGGTGTCCGCTGCTGTGTTTGCTGTGGTCACCAGCTCGCTCTCCAGGTCACCGGGTTGCGAGATTGCCTGACCACTTTTGGAAATACGCGCGCCGACTAGAACTTTGTCAAAGTCTGAGAGCTTCATGTTTGGCAGCATGGCCATGCTGTCGTCCAGTTCTATGGTAATCGGCAGGGCGGATACGCTCTGGCGAGATGCGGCCAACGGCATCGGCGGCCCAGATTTTGCTTTAGCGAAAATAAACACGGTATCGCTGTCGCTGATTTCCGATTGTAATTCAGCCGATAGTGAAACACGAACCGTGATGCCGGCACGGGCAGGTATCTCGCCTTGTGTGGAGTTTTGTGCCACCTGTAAGTTCGCTAGCTCGATTGCGATGCTTTGCGCGCGTACCGTGCCCAATTCTGTACTGACGTCACTGATGAGTATTTCCAGTTCCCGGCTACTTTCAGAGTCGTCGGTTAACAGAGGCCGCAGTGTAAGCCAGCGGCGTAACGCGACCTCAGGGTCACCCAGCTGTTGCGCGGCGACGCCGCTTAACCACAGCGCACTAATGTGCTGCGGGTT
>JAUUYV010000263.1 GCA_030590275.1 Porticoccaceae bacterium | reverse complement strand
GAGCGGCCCCTCGATGAACCTGGCAAGCTGCTCTGTAGCTCCACCCGTTAACACTACTGGAATCTCCATCACAAGCTCGTCTTGCAGAGAAACATCAGACCGGGCCCGTTCAATCAAGGCTACCACCATCGCGAGGCAGCCACGCTGCACAGCAGCACCAGTATCCATCCCTGGAGCCAGGCTAGTCACCGTTGTCTGTTCAAAGCGCACCCCAGAGGTGCGAGCATACAAGCTATCTGGCATCAACTTGAGCCCTGGAACTATATACCCGCCCAAATGTACCGCTTCAGCACTAAGCTCCTTAGTAGAATCTCGATCTGCGGCCATTAACACATCAATAGTCAATGCAGTTCCGCTGTCAACCACAATGCAGGTTTCACCAAATTGCCGCCAGGCCGCGAGCACGGCCAACCATCGATCCACTCCCAGCTTATCGGGCTCTCGATACCCACAGCGAACACCTCCCGCGCCATCACTAACCTTTGCCAGCTCCAGCTCTACATCAAAACGAGCAACTGCCCATTGCTGGATCGCTTCAATTGGCTCACTCCCCGCCACATTACACGCACAGATGCGATGAATATTTGTATCTACCGGCACAATAAAGCTATCGCTTTGACTGTTATTCGCAAAGTCGTGGTGGGAGCACGCTCCACGGCTTACCTCTACCGCTCCATCTGACAAACGCCACTTGATTCGGCTATTGCCAATATCGAATTCCAGCATCATCGCTTGCGAACACTCACTTCACCGCCACTGAAGTATCTGCGTCCCTCGGGCAATTCAACACACAGAGCTCCATTTTCTCCAACTCCACGAGCGATCCCACAGATAACTCGATCAGACGCACGAATCTCAACCTCCTGGTCCCGGTGCTCATGGTATTTCTCCCACTCTTGTCGGTAAGCGGAAAAACCTTTTTCAGGGTAGGAAGCAATTACTGGCAACAATTCGGATAAAACCGCGGCCACCATCGAGTTTCGCCCAACATTATGGTCACTGAGATCATGCCAGGGCTGCTCAATGGCCTTTGCCACACTAGCAGGCACTTTTACATTTAACCCGATACCAACAATCACCTGACACATTCCTACCGGATCCCCACTCATCTCCAGTAAAATGCCCCCCAACTTACGGCCATCACGTAACACATCGTTAGGCCATTTCAAGCTGACATCCGCCACACCCAACGCAGAAACTGCCCGGTGCACCGCCACACCTACAGCGAGGCTCAAGCCTTCCAGAGCCGCCACTCCACCATCAAACCCCCATACCAGGGAAAGATAAACATTTCGACCATAAGGACTCACCCAGGTACGTCCCATCCTTCCCCGGCCTCCAGTCTGACATTCAGCGAGATACACCATGCCATGGACTTTGTCTCGGCTCAGCTCCCGGCCTGCATAAGCATTGGTTGAATCGATGGTATCCAGAATACTGATGTCCGTTAAAAACTCTTCGACCCCAGCTCTAAGGCCTCCTTTTATTTGTGTCTCATTAAACAGCTCTAGCCCTCCCGGAATACAATAGCCTCGCCCGCGAACGCTTTCCAATTGAATGTGCAAGTCAGCCAGCTTGGATAATTGTTTCCATACAGCGCTACGACTTATCGCGAGCGATTTCCCCAGCTCCTCCCCGGAATGAAACTCACCATCACTAAGCACTTCTAGCAACTGACGAACGATAGTTACCACTACCTAATATTCTCCACCCTAATTTTAAATGCCAACATTTGAAACTATAAATACCAGACCCAGTGCAAACGAGGTCACCGCAAAAGCACGCTGCAACCCTATCTCCGGCAGACGGTGGGCCCACTTTGCTCCTACCCTGGCAAATACCGTACTAGTGAGGACAATACCAAAAAAAGCCGGCACATGAACATAACCATAAGCCCCTGCGGGCAAACCTTGCTGCCCCCACCCCGTAGCAATATAAGTGAGAGCCGCACTAATCGAAATCGGAAAACCGAGGGCTGCAGAGCAGGCGACAGCTCGCGCCATCGGTATGCCGCACCAGGAAAAAAATGGCACCGTTAGAGAACCGCCACCAATACCAAAAACACCCGATAGACCACCAATCAATCCCGCCACACTTAAACGCGTTACAACAGAAGGCAGTTGCTTCTTTCCAGACCCCACATTTCGGCGAATCATCTGTACAGCAATCGAGACAAGAAATATACCGAAACAAATCTGCAGTAAACGACCATCTAACTGCCCTGCCAGCAGACCACCCAGCACGGCACCGAGAATAATCCCGGGAACCATCGAAAACACCAGGGGCCATAACACGGCTCTTTTTTGTTGATGTGCCACAATCGCAGAAAATGACGTCACGGAGATAGTAGCCAGCGAAGTACCCATGGCCAAATGTGTTAACCAGACAGGGTCATAGCCACTTATCGTATAGGCCGCAATCAGCACTGGCACAACCACAGCGCCACCACCAAGCCCAAACAGACCGGCAACTACGCCGGCTAGAACGCCTAACGCTAAATAAAGAGCAAAGACTTCCAAACCCTGGCCCACCTAAGGCCTCACTATAAGACCAGTTTTCAACTACGGTTTATTATTGTACTAGCATTAGGACAAATGACCGGATCTAAGAGCTAGTTATTATTAGAATAAATCAAATGCAACCAGACACCCGGCTTCCAGGCTCCGTGTGGCTATCTTGGCTCGTGGGCTGCTGTTGTAGCTTCCAGGACTTTCGCCTGCGGGGCTACCTTAGCCTCCGTGGCTACCTTGGCTTTCCTTTTTAAACCTTGTCGCGCAAAGCGCACAAAAGACTCTTTCGGCAAGGCTTTACTGAACAAATAGCCCTGAGCAAGTTTCACCCCATGACGGCGGAGATAAGCAAACTGAGCCGTGGTCTCGACACCTTCAGCGATCACCCCCATACGCAAGCAACGGGCCATAGCGATAATCGCGGACACAATACCCTCCTCACTGCTTTCGTTCTCCCCTATTTCGCTCAAGAAGCTTTTATCAATTTTCAACACATTAACTGGAAGTCGCTTGAGATACGCCAAAGAGGAATAGCCAGTACCGAAATCGTCTATGGCGATATCAATATTTTGTGCCTGCAGCATACGTAGTGATTGCAGCGTCGTCGCATCATCCTGCATCAAGGTACTTTCAGTTACCTCAAGGCTGATCTCTGCTGGCTCTATGCCGTAACGCGCTAAAAGTGTTTGCACGTCCTGAAAAAAACTCGGTGATCGCAACTGAATACCAGAAACATTAACGGCTATTTTCCCACGCCAAAGACCCTTAGTTTTCCATTCCTGACTGGTCCGACAAGCCTCTTCCAGCACAAACATTCCCAGCCTTACAATCAAGCCCGACTGCTCAGCAACTGCAATAAATTTCTCTGGAGAAACCACACCGTGCTTCGAGTGCGTCCAGCGCGCCAGAGCTTCCGCGCCTATAACTTTTCCGGACTCCAGGTCAATTGTAGGTTGATAGTAGAGCTCCAGTTCTTTTTTATCCAAAGCTACCCGCAGATCATTTTCCAAATCAAGCGAATTTATGCCACTTACCTTCATGCTTGCTTCGAATTTTCGGTAAGTGTTCCGGCCATCCAGCTTAGCCTTATACATCGCCGTATCAGCACAGTGAAGAATAGTCTCGAAATCGTCTCCATCATCAGGAAAAACAGAGACCCCGATACTTGCCGTAATAACGACTTCATAGCCACCAACCTTCATGGGTTGACTTAAAATATCGGAAACTCGATGAACCACCGCCTCCAG
>JAUUYV010000293.1 GCA_030590275.1 Porticoccaceae bacterium | reverse complement strand
GGCAACATACCGCTGATAAGACTAACTGGCGAACCATGCTAAAAGGTTCAGTGCCTACGGTAGATCTGATCGCGAGTAGAGATCAACTTCTCCATCTTTGCGAAGACGAACTCAGCAGCCTGGAGAACGAGTTTGGTTTGCAGGCCATTCAACGACTGGAAGCGGAACCGGTGAGTATCGATTACCCGGTCATGGAATACCCAGACAAGATAACTTCGTTTAACTTTGATAAAACCCCCGAGATACGTGGACGACTGATGGGCATCAAAGGTCAGTACCTGATACTGGATACCGGAGTAATCAACATCCGCAAATTCACGGGCTATCATGTGGAAATACAGATTTAATTTGCTTTTACGGTTAACTATTTATCGGAGTAAGTAATGGCACTACGAGATGCCCAGGCGAAAACGATTTATCTGGAAGACTATCGGCCACCCGAGTTTTTGATCGATAAAACGGATTTAGTTATTCAACTAAACGAAGACCTCACCGAGGTCCAGGCAAGGCTACGATTGCGGGCTAATCCGGCATGTACGAACAAAGCTAAAAACCTGGTTTTATGTGGCGAAGGGCTGGAGCTAAAAGAACTGGTGCTGGATAAGAGGGTACTAAATGCCGACGAATATACTTACACCGATGGCCAACTAACAATTTTTAAGGTTCCCGAAACCTTTGAATTAAATTCAACTGTCGTCATTAAGCCCCAGGATAATACTTCGCTAGAAGGCTTGTATAAATCCCGCACCATGTACTGTACTCAGTGCGAAGCTGAGGGTTTTCGGAAAATCACTTTTTATCTCGACCGGCCCGACGTAATGTCCGAGTTCAGCACTACTATAGAGGCCGACAAAAGCCTGTACCCGGTATTACTATCCAATGGTAACGCAATAGCTCGGGGCGATGCGGACAATAATCGCCACTGGGTAAGGTGGCACGACCCCTTCAAAAAACCGGCTTATTTGTTCGCCATGGTTGCTGGTGATCTATCTTGCCTGGAAGATAGCTTCACCACCATGAGCGGCCGAAAGGTCGACATTAAGATCTATGTTGAAGAGAAAGACATCGATAAATGCGATCATGCCATGGACTCCCTGAAACGCTCGATGCGCTGGGACGAGGAGGTTTACGGTCGAGAATACGATCTTGATATTTTTATGATTGTTGCGGTAGACGATTTTAATATGGGGGCGATGGAAAATAAGGGCCTCAATATTTTTAATACCTCCTGTGTGCTTGCTAAGCCAGAAACCACAACGGACGCCGGTTTTCAAAGGGTAGAAGCTGTCGTAGCTCATGAATATTTTCATAACTGGTCAGGCAATCGAGTGACCTGTCGAGACTGGTTTCAACTGAGTTTGAAAGAAGGTTTTACGGTTTTTCGCGATGCCGAATTTTCATCCGATATGGGATCACGGGTCATCAAACGAGTAGAGGATGTTGATTTTCTGCGCTCCTTACAGTTTGCAGAAGATAGTGGTCCTACGGCCCACCCGGTACAGCCAGCCTCATTCATGGAAATATCCAATTTTTATACACTCACGATCTATGAAAAAGGCGCAGAGATTGTCCGCATGATTCATACCTTGTTAGGATCGGACCTTTTCCGTAAAGGTAGTGATCTGTATTTCGAACGTCATGACGGACAGGCCGTCACTATTGAAGACTTTGTGGCCGCCATGGCCGAGGTGAGTGGGCGAGACTTTGAACAATTTATGAACTGGTACCGCCAGGGTGGTACACCACGGCTCAGTGTCAAAGGACATTATAATGAAGCAGCGGCTACCTATCGTCTCGATTTTCAACAAAGCTGCCCTCCGACCCCAGAAAGCAAAACTAAAAAACCTTTCCACATCCCTGTCCGCATGGGCCTGGTAGGAGAGGGTGGAGATATACCCCTGCACGTCGCAGGACTAGCCTCTGGGGAAAAAGAATTAACCCTCGAAATAAATGAAGAAATACAAAGTGTTACTTTTGAGAAAGTCTCGGAAACGCCTATCCCATCATTACTACGAGGTTTTTCGGCACCAGTAAAACTGGAAGTTAATCATACTCCCGAGCAGCTGATAGAGCTCATGCGTAAAGACAGCGATGGTTTTAATCGTTGGAGTGCATGCAACCAGTTAGCGGTGTCTACATTACAAGGTTTGATCAAGGATGTTTTGGCCGGTAATAAGTTAATTCTGGATAGCCGTTTGATACAGGCCTATCGTGATTTACTTAAGAATTCCCAGTTAAGAACGCCAGAACTTGATCCCGCCATGCTCGCTCATATGCTGACCCTGCCCAGTGAATCTTATCTCGCTGAAGTAGCGGAAACCATTCACGTGGAAGCCATTCACCAGGCCCGGCAGTTTGTGCGCGGGGTACTAGCGGTAGAACTTAGCGAGGTATTTAAGGCGGTCTACGAAGCTAATAGTATTACCGTGCCCTATCGAGCAGATGCCAGTCAAATCGCTCAACGTAGCCTTAGAAACACTGCTCTGTCTTATTTACTTCAGCTCGATGACCAGGCCTGTATAGACATTGCATGGCAGCAGTTTCAGAACGCTAACAACATGACGGATACCAACGGGGCGCTAATTCCTCTGCTGAACAACCCGGCCCCACTCGCTCAGCATTACGCAAAAGAGGGCCTGGAGCACTACTACGAGCGCTGGCAGGATGAAACGCTAGTCATTAATCAATGGTTCCAGATGCAAGCCTGGTGCACATTACCTGGGGGCCTGGAACGGATAGAGCAACTGATGCTTCACGAGGCCTTCGACATCAAAAACCCCAACAAGGTTCGTTCGGTAATTGGTGCATTTTCCGCGGGTAATCCCATTAATTTTCATCGGGAAGATGGACTTGGTTATGACTTTTTACTTAGCCAGT
>JAUUYV010000112.1 GCA_030590275.1 Porticoccaceae bacterium | reverse complement strand
GGTTTTACCCTGCTTGAATTATTGGTGGTGTTAGTGATCCTGGGCTTGCTAGCAAGCCTGGTTGGACCCCAGGTGATTAAGCAGATCGGTGGTTCTAAAACTAAAACTGCCGCCCTGCAAATAGAAGAGTTCGGCACCGCGCTCGACCTGTTTCACCTGGAGGTGGGTCGCTATCCCACTAGCACTGAGGGCATGGAGGCCTTGATTGAAAAACCCTCTGGGGCACGTTTCTGGAATGGTCCCTACCTGAAGAAAAAAGTTATTCGCCAGGATCCCTGGGGCAATGATTATGTTTATCGCGCGCCTGGGGAACACGGGGCCTATGATCTGTTTTCACTGGGGGCCGATAACAACGAAGGTGGAGAGGCAGAAAATGCCGATGTGGTGAGCTGGGAATAGGGCAATAAATATTCTGCAAAACACTGTTTGCATAGATGTAGAGCAGTTATGAAAAAAAACTCAAAAGGCTTTACGCTGCTGGAACTGCTGGTAGTGATTGTCTTGCTGGTGATGGCAATATCAGTGACCAGTGTCAGTATCGTGTCAGGCCAGGATGGCGCGCGCATGAAAACCAGTGCCAGACAGTTAGTATCTGTGCTGCGTAGCGCTCGTGTTCGCGCGATTACCGATGGCGTTGAAGCTGGGATTACTCTGGGCATAAGGGATACTGATCCAGGGAGACAGGCCTTAGAAAAGCGAGTCACTGAAAACCAGAACCCTCAATATCGATATGCTAATCGCGCCTACACAATTATTCCCACTAGCGAGCAAGTCACTCTTCCCGAGGCCTTGTCCCTGTCACTGAAGAGCACTCGTCGGGAGGAAACAGTTACCTCTGACAGCATTATGTTTTATCCCGATGGCAGCTCCAGCGGTGGCCGTTTAGAGCTAAGCGCGTCGGCTGGAACCATGACCATAAACGTCAACTGGTTGACCGGTGAAGTAGTGCTCGATAATGGTAACGCTGTCTCGGGCAGTTCGTTTGCTGGTAACTCTATCTCTGACAACTCTATCCCTGGCAACAGGGCAATACCGGCGACTGTCCAGTGATGCCAGTTAAGAATAAGTCCCGCATAAGGACCTCGGGTCAACGAGGGTTTTCACTCCTCGAAGTGATCGTCGCCCTGTCTCTTTTGACAATATGTGTGTCGGCATTATTGCGTGTTTTTGGTGGTGCGGTACTCGCGACACGTACTTCAAGTGGCTATTACGCGGCTCTTGAAGTGGCCCAGTCGCGCTTGTCAGCTATCGCCGCCCAGCGCAATCCCATGGGCCTGGACTCTGGTGAAACGGCAACGGGGTATCGTTGGCAAACCCAGGTGACAGAATATATTCCCGACCGAGACAGTCCTCTGTTTGCAGGCGATATGATTATCGACACAGATGTTCAATTTGTCCCCTATCATTTTTATGTGGAGGTCATCTGGGGAAATCCCCGTTCCCACCATCTGGAATTGTCGACAATTCGGCTAAGGGTCAGGGAATGACGCCTCGCAGGCGCTTAGGACAATGCGGTTTTACTTTGGTCGAATTGCAGATCGCATTACTTATTGTCGCGCTAATGGCGGTTTTAATGAGTGGTGCACTGCGTCTTGCCGCTAAAACATGGGGAGCAGTAAATACCCAGCAGGACGCGGTTGAGCATCGTTACCTATTGGCTCAGTACCTGCGTAGGCACTTATCGAGTGCTCGGTTTATGTCGGTTACCACCGAGAAATATGGCTCAGCCACCGGTTTTTTTGGTAACCAGACGCAAATCAATTTTGTCTCGCCCTTTCCTGCGTTTCACCACAACGGGGAGTTGTACTGGTGGAATTTCAAGCTTGAACGGGACGACGAAGGAAACCAGTACAACCTTGTTGCCAGTTACTTTCCCTACGAAACTAATCAGCCTGGCCGGAGTGATGATTTTGAGCTTAGCCGTCATAACCTTATCGAGTTCGATAACGATGGTGGTTTATATATAAAAGATATCGAGCCCATACAAATGCTTATTGCTAAAAACATCGCGGATTTAACGTTTGAATACTTCTACCGTGATGAGCAGGGCGTTCAGAAATGGGTGGATCAATGGCAGCCAGGAACTACGACGCCTCTGGTTATTCGTATCAATGTTGTCTCGGCCTCCGAGATTCCAGGGCCTGGTGGGGAGACCATCTACACCGCATTTCCGGAAATATTAATCACCCCGCGTTACGCAAATCAGCAACTTCATTCCGGGGTGTTTGAAAGTGCCCAATAAATTGTTTGGGCATTGCGACCACCACGGTTATCGCCACCGAGGTTTTGTATTGATCATCGTGTTATGGCTGATTGCACTGCTCACCATAATGGCGATGGGGCTTGCCTATAACAGCAGGCAGTCGTTGCGCAGTATGGGTGGTCTAGTGGGCGGCGTGCAGGCGAAATATCTTGCCCAGGGGGGCGTTCAGCTAGTGTTGATGAACCTGCTAAGCAAGGATAGCAAAGACAGGTTGCTGGGTGATAGTGAGGTAATTTCTGTTGAGTTGCCCAATGGTTCAGTCGAGCTGATCATCAGCGATGAAGGCGGTAAAGTTGATATTAATGTCGCGAGTTCGGCATTGTTAGCACGTTTGTTTAGCAGCTTTGACTTGCCCCAGGAGGACGCTGATGCCCTTGCTGATGCCGTTGTTGATTATCGAGATGAAGACGATCTGGTGAGTTTAAATGGTGCCGAGGACGAACAATATTTCGCTGCTGGATTGCCCTGGGAGGCTAAGGACAGTGCTTTTGTCCATATCAAAGAGCTGCGGCAAGTCTATGGCATGCCGGCCTGGCTGTTTACCGAACTTTCACCTTACGTCACCATTTATACTCGCGATAGAGGCGTGAATCCGGAAGTTGCATCTTTACAGGTGTTGCTGGGCGTGTCCGATGACACGGTTGCAACTCTGGAGACGTATATCCTCGAGCGGCGAGAAAATTATCTGGCGGGCCTAACCTTACCAGCGCCACCTTTTATCGACAGACAGTTTTTATCCCGTTCTCGTGGCACCACGTTTAGTATTGTGGCTACCGGTAAAACCCCGACTAATCAGCAGTCTTCTATCACGACGACGGTGCGTTTAAAGCGTGGAGGCGACCGAGAAACCGTTGAGACTCTACAATGGTTGCCCTATCGCCTGCGCACTGTTGCTGGTGAGGGGTATCGTGCTAGCCTTCCAGATAATGAGTAATCAGCATTAAGCAAATGAATATTGGTGTGTTAAACAATCTTAACGACTTGAAAATTCGCAGTAAGGTGGCGAATTTCTTTACCTGGTGGCTCAGTGAGTTGCGAGTTCTCGTGCCTCGCCCGTTAGAAACTTGGCTGGGCAGTGATGTCAGACGAGTGCTGGTGCGAGTGGCTGAGGATAATGCTCAAGTGCTGCTTGATACCGCCGGTCGTGAGGAGCTGTTAGGCCAATGGAGCCTGGCCGGTAAGGATATTGGCTCCGGTGTAGACCTTGATGATTTACGCACAACGATCACTGAAAAAGTGCCCAATGAAGGGGTTGTTGACGTTGAATTATCCGAACAAAGAGTTTTGAAGAGTGAAATATTCCTGCCCCTGGCTACCGAGTACACGCTTGATGAGGTGGTGGGTTTTGAACTGGACAGGTTTACGCCATTTAACGCCGAACAGGTGGGTTATGCTTATCGTATCGTCGAGCGTATTCCTGAACGAGAGAAATTAAAACTCGAACTTTATATTGTCCGGCGGGATTATCTGAGTGAACTGCAAGGCGATCTGGCTCGGATTGGCTTAAATATTGATGGCGTATATGCTGGCTTTTCCAGCTCGACGACTCTTCATAGTTCGACGACTCTTCATAGTTCGACGACTCTTCATAGTTCGACAGCGAACGCTACCGCTACTGCCCGAGAAAACCTTCTACCTGCCGATATGCGCCCAGCGACCGAATCACTCTGGACGGCAAAAAACAAAAAACTGTTGGCCGTGTTGTTGCTGCTTCTGGGCGTCATTATAATACTTCCTGCCTCTCGACAAACTACGACCATTGAAAGTCTTGAGATCGAAGTGGCTAGTATTATGAATGAAGCCAGGCAGGCAGGCGAACAACAGCAATTGCTGGTCGCTCGTCTTGATGGCCAGGAACTGCTAGCAAATATGAAAAATAATCGCCCAACAAAACTCGAAAACCTCCGAAGAATAACCGAGCTGTTACCCGATAATACCTGGGTGTCAAAACTGGTCATGGATAATGAAACTGTTTCATTAAAAGGCGAATCAAATAAGTCTTCCAATCTCATCGAGATCCTGGAACAGACAGATCGCTTTAACAACGTTGAATTTACCTCTCCGGTGACCAGCAATCTGGCTACTGAGATGGAGAGATACGAAATTCAGTTGCAATTTAGTGGCCAGAAATAATGGATAAAATGTCGCCCCAGGTGAGTCGTTTTGCAGCTATCGGGCTGCTGATTCTATCTGTGTGGGTGCTGGCTTTTTATGTGCTTACTCCTCTAGGGCAGGGTTATATAGATAAAGCCGATGAGATCTCGATGCTGGAAAAACGCCTGGGCACTTTGCGCGCTATGCTCGCCAATAAAGCCCTGGTCCAGACCGAGCTTAAACGCCTTGATTCGCTTAATGAAAGCGGTGATGTATTTTTAAAGGGGAGCAAAGAGGCGATTGCTTCAGCTAATCTCAGGGAGTTTGTCAACGATATCGTTAAAGAAAGTGGTGGGGTTCTGGTCAGTACGCAACAATATCCGGCACCATCTATAGATACCGCTAATGCTGTTGGTTTACGCCTACAATTTAATGGGGAAATTACTAATTTAACCAGCTTGTTGTATAAACTCGAAAGCGCTCGCCCTCTGGTATTTATTGACAAGATGACTGTTACCAGCTCAGCAACTCGCAAACGTCGTAGCGTCCGGAGTCGGCGCCTATCGGCTAAATCGTCCCGTAAAAGCCTTACTGTCAGGCTCGATATAGTCGGCTATATGGTTGCAGGTTAGGCTGGGGTGAATTAATTGGTGCTGGTAAACAAAGACAGATTCGTGGCCTCCATGCTTATATATAGTATCGGTGGCCTGTCACTGATTCTAATATTGGAATTGATCTATTTTGCTAGCGTGGGGTTTAGCTCCTCGAGCTCAAGCCAACCGCTGCTCCAGCTGGGTCAGACTCAGGCGCTGGATATAAAAAGCATGGGCAGCGAAACCGAGTTTGAGGAAATTGCGACCCGATCCCTATTTGTCTGGAATCGCAAACCCGTGGCGATCAATAAGGATGCACCTGCAAAGCAAATTCAGACGGGCGCTATAGACTCTCGCTGGGAGTTATCAGGTGTTATTGCCATTGGTGAGGCCAATTATGCTTATTTCACGCCTCTTGATGGTAAGCAGCGTATTCGTCTCGAAGAGGGAATGTATTTCGAAGACTGGAAAGTACAATCAATTTTGCCTGAACAAGTTATTTTGTCACCAGGGGAAGCCCTGGGTGATGCTGAACAAAAGATTTTTCGTCTGAAGGTTATTTCTGCAAACAAAAAATCGAAAACTAAGCGGCTTCGAGGGGCAAAACGAGAATCCATCAGAAAGCGATCGGCGTCGAAAAGATTATCTCCGGCTAAGCGGGCCAAGGCAGGTGGTTCTGAAAGTGCTACCAGAAATGAGGGTGAGAAGGAGATTTAGGCGCCGGTTTCCGGGACGACTCGGAGCCAGAACTGGTTAGCTAGTAACTGGCACTAATGTTAATAGCGTTGGCGATTATATTCTAAGAAACAATAGGCTAAAGTGTGACTCGGCGAGATTTTTTATTTATGTCCAAATTTTCCCAATGTTAGTTATACAGTGGGGAATGTTCAATGAAACGTAATAGCAGGAAATAGAGATGGCGCCCAAACAAATACTTATGCACAGCTCGCTACGACTTGGCGTGGGTGCTGCACTGCTTATCGCTAGTGCCTCATGTACCACCGCAAACAATAGGGTGCAGTCGTCGGTTCCAGCTAAGCAAGCCAGGCCACTAGAGTCTCAATTGTTGGTGACCACCAAAAGCCATGAGCCATCAGGGATGATATCTGCTCAAGCCCAGCAAGTAGAGCTTAAAACCGATGTTGCGCTCAAGCAGATTTATCAGGGCACGGGCACGTTTGTAGCGCCAGGGGCAGTGCCGCGGGTGCTTGATTCTGGTGATGGCGATGTGACCTTGAATTTTCAGGACTCGCCTGTCGTCGAGGTGGTAAAAACCATACTCGGGGATATTCTGGGGGAGAACTATGTGGTGGGCGAGGGTGTTAGTGGCGTTGTCTCGATGCGCACGACTAACGCTATCCCCCGTGCAGCTCTGGTGTCCGTGCTCGATAATCTGTTGCGTATGAATGGCGCGGCCATTCTAAAAAATGATAATTATTACGAAGTGGTAGCTAT
>JAUUYV010000128.1 GCA_030590275.1 Porticoccaceae bacterium | reverse complement strand
TAAAATTTTTATTAAGAACTCGATACCGCATAGCCAGCCAGTTCGCAGCGTCACCGCCTCATATCATATAGCCCTGGACTAACAGGCCTAAATTAATAAGCCTGTGCCCGCTCGATGATTCGTTTTGCCTGAGTGTAGTGAGGCTTGTCCAGCATGATGCCATCTAGACCAACGACACCTACATCTGGACTGGCCTCAAAAGCCTCAACCACGCGGCGCGACCACACCAGCTGCTCCTCACTCACCGAAAATACCTGATTGATAATATCGACCTGGTTGGGATGAATCGCCATCATGCTGGTAAAACCTGCCTGTCGTGCCCTGATCGCAGCCTCTTCGAGGCCCTTATCGTCCTTAAAATCAGTAAACACGGTATTACAGGGCTCTATATCTGCCGCCGCCGATGCCGCCAGGCACAAGGCACGAGCAGTGCGAAACAAATCGTCCCAGTTGCCATCGGGCAATACTGCAGTTTCTGCCCCAACGTCGGCGGAGAGATCAAACTCACCCCAGCTCACGCAGGCCAGGCGCTCGCTTGATCCAACTAGTCCGCCGAGATTCAAAACGCCCTGACCAGTTTCAGTGCCGATCACCAAAATTTTAATATGCCCGAGGGGTACGCCATCCCGCACTTCCAGAGCACTCAAATAGTGGTCGAGTTTGATCACGTCTTCCCGGGTACGATATTTAGGTAAGAGTACATAGTCAGGTGCACCGCCAACTACCGCAGCCAAATCGTCGAGTGTCATATCACCACAAAGAGGATTAATCCTTACCAACAATTTCTTCTTGCGTGAACCCAGGGGGTTCGCGTCCAGATATTCACGGGCCAAACGGCGACCTTCCTCTTTACGGGAAAGTGCCACTGAGTCCTCTATATCTAGAATTAAACCATCGGCATTAGTACCCCCACCTTTGGCAATTTTTTTCTCGCTATCAGCGGGCAAAAAAAGCATGGATCTCATTATTTCTCTCCAACTACTATTTATCTCTAGCCAATAACAGGCTGTTAGGCGACCGGGCGGGTGGCCATCAAGGCAGTACGCTTGACTGTTGCTACCAGCTCATCATTTTGATTAAACCCTTCGTGCAGGAAGTTCACAATCCCGGAATCGTTGCGGGATTTACTGATGCGCTTATCCAGCACGGTGGTACGGGCGTGAATGGTATCGCCGTGAAAGGTAGGACGTGGAAAGGCTACATCGGTCATCCCCAGGTTGCCAAGCGTGGTACCCATGGTCAGCTCGGTCACCTGCACACCGACCACCAAAGCCAGGGTAAACATGCTATTAACGATCCGCTGACCGTAAATGCTGTTTTTCGAAAATTCTGCGTCGATATGCAGGGGTTGAGTATTCATGGTGAGACAGCTGAACATCATATTGTCGTATTCGGTCACGGTGCGACGCACCTCGTGGTCGAACACCTTGCCTTCTTCAAAGTCCTCAAAATAATAACCTGCCATCATTTCTCTCCTCTAATCTTCTATAATTGTGTGCTGATTCCGCGTATCAAGCGGATCGAACGCTGTCTACCTTAAGCCAGGGGCAAAAAGTCGCGGGATTGTAGCACCAGGTCCCACTACTGTTCCAAGGCTGGAACCAATAATGCCCGGCATGTTAGTTAACAACATTTGCACTTGACGGTCCCGACCGGCAAAGTGTGCGCCAATTTTCATTACTCTCGGAGAGTCAGCTGTATGTCCGAATCTGCATCCACACCAACACCCACCATCACCGGTTTTGAAGAGGTCGTTGCCCTGCGGCGTTCCGTAAGGGGCTTTCTTCCCGAACCGGTACCCGAAGACGTGCTAAAAAAGATATTCACACTCGCCCAGCAAGCTCCATCTAACTGCAACGTGCAACCCTGGCGAGTAGTCGTTGCCTCTGGTGAGTCATGCCGGGAAATCAGCCGTAAACTGCAGGCAGTCGTCGCCTCCGGCAGTCCCATGACCACAGACTACAAACGAGTGGAAAAGTTTGAAGGCGTAATGCGTCAACGTCAGATCGATACTGCTGTACAACTCTATGGCAACATGAACATTGCCAGAGACGACAAAGCAGGCCGCATGAAAGCGATGATGAGAAATTATGAATTTTTCGACGCCCCGCACATAGCCTTTCTTGGCATGGACAAAATGGTTAGTGAAACGGTCGCACTGGACGTAGGCATGTATGCGCAAACTCTGATGCTAGCCATGACATCCTATGGAATTGGTTCCTGCGCCCAGGCTGCTGTTAGCCGCTACCCCGATGTAGTTCGCGAGCACTTCGACCTGCCAGATAATCTGGGAATTCTGATGGGGCTTTCGTTCGGTTACGAGGATGTCAGCGTACCCGCGAACCGCACTATCGTGCCTCGTGCGCCACTTGACGAAGATGTGAGTTTTTTTGAATAGGCTACTTGTCGACTAAAACCGCTCCAAAAAAAAGACCGCGTATTCGCGGTCTTTTTTTATAAACGGCTAAAACCAATTTTAAAGCAGTATCAGCTAAGCTTTTCCTTAATTCGCGCTGCCTTACCCGATAGCTCTCGCAGGTAATAAAGTTTGGCCTGACGCACATCGCCTCTACGTATTACGGTAATGCTATCGACCAACGTACTGTAGGTCTGAAAAGTTCTCTCCACCCCCACACCGCTAGATATCTTGCGCACAGTAAACGCTGAATTGAGCCCGCGGTTACGCTTACCCAGAACTACGCCTTCAAAAGCCTGCAAACGCTCGCGATTACCTTCCTTAACTTTTACCTGAACTATCACGGTATCACCCGGAGCAAAATCGGGAATTTCTTTACCCATTTGTTCCGCTTCAATTTCTGCGATCACTTTATTCTTGCTCATCACTTTCTCCGGTATTGGGTCTAAACCCAGATAATCTCAACTATTCAACAACGGCCAAATAGCACTCTATTCGTTGCTGTCCTTATTCTCTCGACCACTCTGGTCGCGCTCTACCAATAAATCTGGCCGACGTTCTGCAGTGCGTTTTAATGCCTGTTGATGTCGCCACTGCTGAATCGCCTGGTGGTCACCTGACACCAATACCTCTGGCACTTTCAAACCACCAAACTCTGGGGGTCGAGTGTAATGCGGACAATCCAGCAAAACATCTGCAAAAGAGTCTTGCTGTGCTGATTGTTCATGGCCCAGAACACCCGGCAACTGACGAATCACTGCATCCATCAACACCATAGCGGGTAATTCTCCCCCACTTAACACATAATCACCAATAGACCACTCTTCATCGACCTCAAGCTCGATAAAGCGTTCATCAACCCCCTCGTAGCGCCCAGCAATCAGGATCAAAGCCTGTTCGGCACTGGCACCTACAAACTGCATAATCGTAGCATGTTTGAGGCGCTGTCCCTGGGGAGACAGATACACAACGCGAGCCAGGCCTGCCCAGTCTCGCGCCGCATTCAGCGCTGCCCGCAATGGTTCTGCCGTCATGACCATACCCGGACCCCCACCATAGGGGCGATCATCCACAGTCCTGTGTCGATCCCTGGTAAAGTCCCTCGGATTAAAGCAAGTGACTTTCACCAGCCCTTCATTAACCGCCCGGCCGGTAACACCATATTCGGTCACAGCACTTAACATTTCTGGAAACAAGGTCACGATGGCTATCTTCATCGTCCTTCTCCCCTGGCTCTAAAGCGCGAGTTACGACTGGTCCTTCTAAGCTCTAATCGATCCAATACCAAGTCATATGCTATTGGGACAATAGTTTTGAATTTATAAGCTAAAACTCTGGATCCCAGTCCACATCAATACGTTGGGAATCGAGGCTAATGGCAAGAACTACGCCATCTATAAAGGGAATCAAACGCTCCCGCCAGTCCCCGCTTTCGCGATCACCCACCACTACCAGCACATCATTGGCCCCGGTTTCGAGCAGGGACTTCACCACACCAAGACGTTGCTTTACTTGCTGGCCCGCCTCTTGCCCGGCTTCCGCGTGTTTTTCATCTGTTGGGCAATACTGGCTATAAACCGAAAAACCGACTAGTTGATGCCAATAAAATTCATTTTCTGCCAGGGTCGGCAACTGTTCGCCAGTAATATAAATGTCTTGCTGGCAATATTCCCTCGCCTCTTCTCTATCGTCCACACCGGCAAGATGGACTCTCAAGTTTTTGTGGCGGGCCTTATCTTTTCCGAGATGGTTTTTTTCAGAAGGGTTTTCTCCAGGGCGGTGTGTTCCGGGACTGTTTTTCCCGCCCCCCCCTATCTGATATTCATCGCATTCAATGCGTTGCCATATAGAGTCCTGTTGCAACCACCAGGGCTGATATTCAATAATATTGGTCGCCAGGTCGGTATAGGAATCGACCTTTACCCAACCCTTGACGCCGAAAACTGTCGTAACTCTCCCCACCAAAATAGGGTTTTCCGGCTTATTTGAACCTGTTTTCCCTGCGCTCACCGGTATCTTTGCCAGCAATGCTGCTCCGACCCGCCATGCTGTCCCAGGAAGTTCCTTTCTATTATGGGAACACCCTTCATAGACTAGGCAACCTGGCAGGTTTAAACAGTTCTATGCGACACTCGGCTCTGCCGCTTGCGCTTCCTTGGCCTCCTGGACCAGCTTCGAAACTCGACTAGAAAGCTGCGCACCCTGACCAACCCAGTGATCAACTCGGTTCAAATCCACCCGCAGTCGCTCTTCGCGACCTTGGGAGCCAGGATTAAAAAACCCGACGCGCTCGATGAAACGTCCATCGCGAGACTTGCGGCTGTCAGCCACAGTGAAGTGATAAAAAGGCCGCTTTTTTGACCCACTTCGGGCCAGACGAATCGTTACCATAAAGAAACCTGCTGGTTAATCAGTTACTTGCCAGGCCGTAATGAACCTGATTGTTGTGCTCTCTCGTACCCTGTGTTAATTAAAACGTTCCAGCTAAACTACAGCTCGTCGCCTCAGCCATCACCAGCGTACCTTAGAAAGGCGCGCAATTTTACGCGATAACGGCGGCAAATAAAACCGTCTTTAGACTACTAATTTTTCAGCACCAATAATACCTGCTCTCGAACCACGCCTCCCTGGCACTGAACAGTTTACAGCCTGGAAAAAGAGAAGGCTCAGCGGGGAAACCCACCAGGCGGCATTCCGCCTCCAGATCCCATCATGCCTTCCATGCTTCTCATCATGCGCGCCATGTTTTTGCCCTTCATCTTTTTCATCATTTTCGACATCTGCTTGTATTGTTTAAGCATTCTATTTAAATCCTGGATGGAGGTACCCGAACCCTGCGTAATACGCCGCTTACGGGAACCGTTGAGCGATTCGGGGTTACGACGCTCGGCAGGCGTCATGGAGTCAATAATTACGCCCATGCGTTTAAACTGATTGGCTACCCCAGCCTGCTCCGCCATCTGGGCCATATTTCCCATGCCCGGTAATTTATCGAGAACATCGCCCATACCACCCAGGTTCTGCATTTGTTGTACCTGGTCACGAAGGTCTTCGAGATCAAACTTTTTACCTTTTCTAACCTTACGGGCAAGCTTCTCCGCCCTTTTGGTATCAACCTTGCGCTCAACTTCCTCAATGAGTGTTAGTACATCACCCATACCCAGTATTCGGGAAGCGATACGATCCGGGTGAAAGGGTTCCAGCGCATCAGTTTTTTCACCAACACCGAGAAACTTCACAGGTTTGCCCGTAACATGCCGCACAGACAGCGCGGCGCCGCCACGAGCATCGCCGTCTACTTTGGTTATGATCACCCCCGTTAAGGGCATGGCGTCGTCAAAGGCTTTCGCCGTGTTGACCGCATCCTGGCCAATCATGGCATCTATCACAAATAGCGTTTCTACCGGATTCAAGGCCCCACTAAGCGCCTGAATTTCCGCCATCAGCTCGTCATCAATATGCAATCGGCCAGCGGTATCGACGATTAACACATCGGCAAAACCTTTACGTGCTTCTGTAAGGGCGCG
>JAUUYV010000145.1 GCA_030590275.1 Porticoccaceae bacterium | reverse complement strand
CCAGAAAGACTCCGGTACTACCTGTGCGAATCGCCATGGGACGACCACATTTTTCACATGGAAAGTCGATTTCTACCGGGTTATTAGGGCTCATCCCCCCATCTTCGCCCTGGGCTTTCTCGAGTTTCTGGGTAAATCCCTCGTAGAAGCGATCGAGCACTTCCTTCCAGACCAGCTTGCCATTTGCGATGTCGTCTAACTCTTCTTCCAACGTCGCGGTAAAACCGTAATCCATTAAATCGGAAAAATTATGATCGAGACGAGTGGTTACTATATCGCCGATTTTTTCAGCATAAAACCGTCGGTTCTCTACTCGCACATACCCACGATCCTGAATAGTCGAAATAATAGACGCATAGGTAGAGGGCCGACCAATACCCCGTTTTTCCAGTTCTCGTACCAACGAGGCTTCCCCATAGCGCGGCGGCGGCTTGGTAAAGTGCTGACGCGGAATCAGCGCTAACAGCCTCAACACATCAGCAACCGTGAGGTCAGGAAGTTCAACATCATCATTGCGCAACACGGGTATTGCTCTTAAAAACCCATCGAAACGCAGAACTCGACCTCGAACTCGTAATTCATAGTCACCCGCTTTCACAACTACTGCCGTACTGCTAAAACGGGCAGGCATCATTTGACCCGCCACAAACTGCTGCCAAATCATGTCATATAAGCGCCGAGCATCGTCATCTACACCCTGAATCTCGGCCTGAGTGATATCAACATTAGAGGGTCGAATAGCCTCGTGAGCTTCTTGCGCGTCCGCTTTACTACTATAGCTATTAGGCGTTTCTGGCAAATATTCCTTACCGTAGCGAACTGTTATAAATTCGCGACAGCTAGACACCGCTTCAGCACTGAGATTAGTGGAATCTGTCCGCATGTAAGTGATGTAACCGGCCTCGTAGAGACGTTGCGCCAACATCATGGTTTTCTTGACACCAAAGCTTAAACGAGTGCTCGCCGCCTGTTGCAGAGTAGAGGTAATAAACGGAGCAGGTGGCTTGCTTTCAGTCGGGGTGTCCTCCCGACTAACAACCTTAAACTCACCTTTGTTAAGCGCGGTGACCGCCGCGTCAGACTCTTCTTTACTACCAGGCCGATAATTTTGTTCTCCGATTTTTTTAAGCTCTAGACGAACCTTTTCCTCGCGTTCATTTTCCAGATCCGCATGTAAGGTCCAGTACTCTACCGGCTGGAAAGCATTAATCTCTCGCTCCCGCTCTACCACCAGTTTGACCGCTACGGATTGCACTCGGCCAGCAGATAAGCCCCGTGCCACCTTAGCCCACAACAGAGGCGAGACCATAAAGCCAACAACTCGATCAAGAAAACGCCGAGCCTGCTGGGCATCTACCCGGCTGACGTCCAGTTCCCCGGGTTTCGCAAAAGCCTCCTGAATAGCCTTTTTAGTGATTTCGTTAAAAACCACTCGCCTGTAACGGTCTTCGTCACCACCGAGGATTTCTTTTAAGTGCCAGGCAATCGCCTCACCTTCGCGATCGAGGTCAGTCGCCAGATAGATAGCATCGGCAGTTTTTGCCAGCTTCTTCAGTTCGGATACTACTTTTTCCTTACCCGGCAAAATCTGATAGTCGGCTCGCCAACCACGATTGGGGTCGATACCCATGCGTTTGACCAGCTGCTCACGACTCTTTTTGGCTTTGTGTGCGATCTTGGCCTTTGGTGACAGTTTGCGAGTCTCTGCGCTACGACGTGCGCGCTCCTTCGGATCTACTGGTGCCCGGTTCGCAGCACCCGTGGGCAAATCCCGAACGTGACCAACGCTGGATTTAACAATGTAATCCTTACCCAAATATTTGTTAATAGTCTTGGCTTTGGCCGGTGACTCAACGATAACTAGCGATTTACCCATATAACTCGGCTTCAACTCCCAAATTAGTCTCCCGGCATCAAAACCGGATGCCCGCATATATACGGACTGATTTTTGATGGGTCAAGTTCAAACTGATAAATATTTTTGAATCAAACCCAATCAGCCCACTAAATACGGCTCCGAGAATATCATACAATTTAATTTAATATATATTCTTAAGCTATTGTTATTTACTACTTTATGTTAGTTTTTATTATGAATCATGCTTCTTTATGTCGCTGCCATGACGTAAAGCTATTGCCCAGCCCTCAAAGCAGATAAACTTGGACCATCTTCCCGGAGCAACAAGCCATGTCCACTTACCAACGCATCCTGGTCGGCCTCGACCTTTCACCAGAATCTCAACAAGTAATAGCCCATGTCAAAGCACTCTTCGAAGACCGCGATACTAACATCACCTTGATCCACGTCCAGGAGCCCCTATCTTTCGCCTATGGAGGGGATATCCCTATGGATCTCGGTGAAGTCCAGCTCAAGATGGAAGAACAGGCCAAAACCAGGCTCAAAGTACTCGCTACCGCGCTTACCAAAGATATCAATGCAGGCTCCGTCGATTATCACGTACTGGTAGGGCAGCCCGCCCACGAGATGCATCGTTTTGCCAAAGACAACAATATCGATCTTGCTGTGGTTGGTAACCACGGTCGTCATGGTCTGGCTCTGATATTTGGCTCCACTGCTAACGGAGTACTGCACGGCGCCACATGTGATGTACTCGCGGTTAGAATCAGTCCCGATGATTAGAATATAGCAGCCAGACAGAATACTATGCAATCAAGGAAGAATGGAGCTCTACTCTGGACACTTTCGGTAAATTAAAAAATCTGTGCTACAGAAAAACACTCCAGGTAACACCGACACCCATGCCATTTACTGAATTAAATTCAGGCATATGAAAAACAACGCTATGGATCAAAAAGCTTTATCAGTTTTTGACGATTTTCTTTATCTTTTTTTATGGCTCAAACCGTTTAAAGGGTATTTGCTGTGCACTACTTTTAGCCTGGCTATCACTCTCGTATTATTTGCTTCAGTACCTAGAGCCTTAGGGGAAGAGGCTGAGGAAACAGAAGCAAACACCGAAGCAAACAACCTCAAAGCAACAAGCGAATCTAAAAAAGAAAAGCTTAAACAGCAGCGAATCCGCTACCGCGCAGCCTTAGATGCTTTACGCCTGGGAGATTCACGAACTTTTCGTCGCATAAAAGACGAACTCCAAAGCTACCCACTTTATCCTTATCTGGAATACGAGTTTCTTAAACGTCAGCCCTACCGTTCAGTGCGGGAGCCCATTAATGAGTTCCTTAAGAACTACAGTGATTCGCCCGTAGCTCGCTCTCTACGCATCAGCCTGCTCAAAAAATTTGGCCGACAACAACGCTGGACAGAGTTTCGTAATTATTACGATGAAAGCATCAACAACACTAAATTAAAATGTCAATTCCAGGAGGCTCTGTACCACACCGGATTGAAAAAAGAGGCCATTACCACAGGATTAACCTTGTGGAATGTCAATAAATCCCAACCCCCAGAGTGTGACCCTCTATTCAAATTACTAACAGACAAAAAGGCCATCACCGAAGAGCTCGCCTGGCACCGTTATACAAAGGCCGTTCTTGCTCATCGTTATGAACTAGCTGGCTACCTCCAGAGCTTTTTGAAAACACCCCGCTATGCCTCGCTGGCTCGACGCTATATATCACTGGATCGTAACTTTCGCCTGCTCGGTAATCATGATTTATTTCCAGAACGGAGCCCCGAGGTCAGTGCAGTCATCGCCCACGCCCTCCGCCACCAGGCAAAAAACCACCCCCAGCAAGCCCTTAGCAACTGGACATACTACCTGGGCCAACACCCCTTTGACGTGGCCACACGGGCCGAGGTCTACACGACCATCGTGCGCGAGCTATACAACGATGGCAATGCCGTTGCCGTCGCTCAACTTATTAATCAACAAACTGAATTACTCGACGTTAATTTCCACGAATGGCGACTACGAAAATTCATCAGCGAAAGCAACTGGCCCGCCTTACTTGCTGGCATAGAAGCCCTCCCACTTTCTTTGCAGAAAGAAGTACGCTGGCAGTATTGGCATGCGCGCACTTCGGCACTGCTCGGCAAAAACCCGCAAACCATATCCGAGACCTACAGAGCGCTTGCGCAGCAACGCAGCTTCTACGGTTTTATGGCCAGCGACTGGCTCGAACAAACTTACGAAATGGAGCACCGGCCACCAGCTATCTCCGATGAGGAGATAGATAAACTAAGTGTTATTCCCGCTATAGCTAGAGTTAAAGAGCTCCGCTATCACGGCTTCATGTTGGAAGCCCGACGGGAATGGCGAGATGCGACACGCACAATGAATGAAGAACAGTTAGTAATAGCGGCGCATCTAGCAACCCGATGGCATTGGCACCACCAATCCATTTTCACTATGATCAAAGCCAGTTATTGGGATGATATAGACACCCGCTTCCCTGTTTTGCACCGCGAACACTTCCAGAACTACACTCAAAAACATGAGCTGCCACTTCACTTAATTATGGCGCTTGCTCGGCAGGAAAGCGCCTTCCGACAGCGAGCGGTATCTCCTGCTGGCGCGCGTGGACTTATGCAGTTGATGCCAACTACTGCTAGCTATGTTGCAAAGCAGCACAAAATCCCCTACAAAAAAAGGGAAGAATTATTTAACCCTGAGAAAAACATACAGTTGGGCACCCAATATGACCGAGACATGCTGAATCGCTTTGACGACAACCGCATTCTTGCTACCGCTGCCTATAATGCAGGGCCACACCGTGTCGATGGTTGGTTATCCAACAGTAAAGGGACGCTCCCCTTTGATGCCTGGATTGAAATAATCCCCTTTAAAGAAACCCGTAATTACGTACAAAATGTGCTGGCGTTTTCCGCAATCTATGCCCACCACCTGGGAAAAAATGATCGAATCCTGAGCTCCCATGAGCGCAAGCAAACTCTGTGAACGGAAGACCTTCGAAACAAGCACCCGTCGATGATCCAAAAGCCAAAACACCCTTAATTGATATCGGGCTTAATCTCACTAACGAACGTTTTAAACAGGATCGAAGGGAAATACTATTAAGGGCACAGGAAGCCGAAATCACCCACGCCATTATTACGGGCACCAACGCCACTGAGAGCCAGCAAGCCCTGGACCTGTGTCGCCACTATGCTAAGGACTTCCCTGGCATGCTGTTTTCGACGGCTGGGGTCCATCCTCACGACGCGAAAGACTGGAACAACGAAACACTACCACTGCTACGAGAGTTGCTCACCGAACCCGAGGTCGTCGCCATTGGTGAGACCGGGCTGGACTTTAATCGCGATTTCTCCCCCAGAGCCGATCAGGAAAAAGCTTTTGAGGCGCAACTAGAACTAGCCAGCGAATGTGGCAAGCCTTTATTTCTCCATGAGCGGGATGCCCATCAGCGTCAGTTTGAGATACTTAAATCCTACCGAGATCAGGTCACTGATGCTGTTATCCACTGCTTCACCGGAGATCGTACCAGCCTGTTTAATTACCTCGACCTAAACTTGTATATCGGTATTACCGGCTGGGTCTGTGATCCGAAACGAGGTCTGGAGCTACAGAGAATCGTCCACAACATTCCTCTCGACCGTCTAATGATTGAAAGCGATGCACCCTTTTTATTGCCCGCGAATGCAAAGTCAGCCCCGACATCACTGAATCGGACAAAACAAAATAAAAACCGGAATGAACCCGCCTATCTACCCTGGGTGCTCT
>JAUUYV010000270.1 GCA_030590275.1 Porticoccaceae bacterium | reverse complement strand
GTTTTTGATATTGGTCTCGAAATCCTTATCAAGGAGCTGTTTGGGGCTTACATTGACAAAACAGGCGCCATTTTCGTTCCAGAGGCCCCGTCTTCGAAGTTCGTTGATGTTTTTGCAGGCGCTTTCAAAGACCCAGTAGCCGACCGGTACAATCATAGGTGAGTCAGCGAGAATATCTATAAAGTCACCAGCGGGGACCATCTGTGTTTCACTACGCTGCCAGCGTAGGAGGTTTTCAAAGTAGCAGACGCTGCCCTCGCAATCGACTATCGCCTGACTATATAACTCAAACTCACTGTTTTTTAGACCGCTGCGTAGGCTGCGCAGGACCTCCACTCGATACTCAGCTTCGAGGCTGAGGGATTGGTCATAGAAACAGATACCCTTTCGACCGTTTTGTTTGACTTGATACATTGCCAGATCGGCACTTTTTAAAATATCACCAACGCTCGTGACGTTGCCATCAAAAAGTGCGATGCCGCCACTGACATCGACGTCATATGTGATGCCTTCTAATTTGCATAGATTCTCGCCGGCACTTAGTAATTTGTCGGCGATTGATTGACTGGCTTTTACCGCCCCAGCGTGGGTTTTTCCTAAGCCGTCAAGCAAGATAACGAATTCATCTCCACCAAATCGAGACACAGTGTCGCCTTGCCTGACCAGGGGCTCTAATTTTTTGCCAAATTCCTGAAGAACCATGTCGCCGACATCGTGACCTTGAGTGTCATTAATATCCTTAAAGTGATCCAGGTCGAGAAATATTAATGCGGAGAATTCACTGGTTTGTCTAGCGCGATCAATTGCGGCATTAATTTTATTGGTCATCTGTCGACGGTTAGGAAGCCCTGTGAGATTGTCAAAGTTTGCCTGGGTTTTTATCGCAGCCTCTGATTTTATCTGCGCTGAAATATCCTCTACGAATGACGTGATGCCAGAAGCGATACCGTTTTTGCTAAGAGCGGAATCATGCCACTCGCAATGAACAGGATTACCATCTTTATTTATACAGGACTGGACACTTCGTTGACCTTTTTGGTTGCGCCAGGTTGAGCGCCACTTCTGTTTCATTGAATAAATATCTTCTGCTAAAAATATCAAGTTAAGAGAGCTTCCGATCGCTTCTTCTTCTTTAAAGCCAAAAATAGCTTCTGCGCTTGGATTCCAGCGAGTAATGATAAATTTTTTGTTCCATTCAATGGCACCCAGAGGCGTGTTGATCCAATGCTGGTTGAAATGTAAGTTAGTTTCTTTTTCTTTTAGCAAAACCAGCTTATGGTTTGTAGCATCTTGAGATGAATCTAGAATATGTGTCCTTAGTTTTGTTAAGAACAATAAAATTGCGCATCCAAAAGGGATGATAAAAAGCATAAACTGATAGGAGTCTGATCCAAGGTTTGAATATAAAAACATCAATGATGATGTTGTCGCTAATCCTGAGGCTGTTGCGGCAACCTTAGGTGAAAATAGGTAAATCAAACCGTAACTGGTGATGGCGCCAAGCGTTAACGAGATCCCGAGATACTCATTCGCCAGGCCATAACCAAAAATAAACCAGTTCACTGAAGACCAGATAAGGCCGTCTGAAATTCCGAAGACCCATGTGCTTTTGTTTATGTTGTCGAGGAGTGCGTTACTGATTCCGTCAACAATAAGTTTATTCTTCAGGTGATAAATAACAAAATATCGAGCGCCCAATATACTGGTGATTGATACGAGCCAGAATGTAAAAAATATATCGGAACTCTGGTTGTTCTGGCTGTTAAACAATGTAAGCAATAGCAACGAAATAACCGACGTGAATATCGTGCCAGAGACCAGGCTTCGTAAAGCGCTAGTAGCTAGATCCTCTGTTAATTTATTTTCCAAGTTGGCTGCTGATATATTCATTACAGGTCTTCCAGTAAAGGGGTCGCTAGAGTCTGAAAGGGAGGTTAGTTTAAAAAAGCGGGAGCAAATTGATTACGGTCGTATTTGTCGATAGGCGGTGCATTAAGAGTGTTAATTGACTGCAAATGTGAACTCCGTCACATCTTATCCGTGCACGCACCACACTACGTGTGCAAAAAAATAAGCGTTGACCTGTGCTATTACGACGTGCCTTTGGGATATTGATTTCTAGGCGTTTAGGTCGGAAGAGGGGCAGTATCGATTCAGACCTTTGGTGTTGATCTCACGGAACACTTGGTAGCGTCAGGCTTGATGTGAAGTTCGTATGTAGTAGTACAGAATCGGTTTCATGACTCGGCAAGCTCTTTTTTTAGATATATATCGAGTTACATTGCGCGAGCGGCGAGAGGAATAAGTTCGCGCTTGGTAGTGTCTAATGATAGACTTTGCAGCCCGGATTCCTTTGCGCACCGTTGCTGCGTAAAGGCCACATAACAAAAACTTTTACACTTGGGCGTACTCGGATAATTTATGTCATTAATTTGATGGCATAT
Organism: Porticoccaceae bacterium; assembly: GCA_030590275.1. The sequence continues at coordinate 1,238 of JAUUYV010000270.1, read as the reverse complement.
GTCTTCGGCGTGTGGGCGGATTAGGCTGTGACAGTTTTAATTTTGTGGGTGCCGGTGTTGGTTGTGGGGAATTACTGTGGATAAGAACTTGTCCCAATATCGTGCTCAAATATGAGCAAGAAGTAGTAGTCGGATTGAGCTGAGAGGTAGCAATATGAATAAGAGGTTTTCTTTGATCTCCGGACCTGGGTTTGTCTCGGCGTTATTGATCGTCAGTATTTCCATGGCGACGCTAGCTGGAGAGCCCAAGAGTTGGCGTTCGGTTGAACAATTATTACCCCACGAACTGGCTCGGCTTGATCTTCGAGGTCCTGGACCTCGTGATAGCAAAATCCCCTATATACCGGCTGAACCCTATCCCTTTACTGCGCCCTTTACAGTTGAAGAGATGACCTACCGAGCCATGGAGTTTACCCAGCATGCTCGTTGGTCCAGCGTTATTGTCGACGTTTATGGCTCGATGACAGGAGCCGGCTATATGGACCAGGGCGTCACGATTACCTATAAGCAGTGGGTCGCGCCAGGGCCTGGTGTGCAGGGCCAGATTGAAACTGCCCCAGGTGAGAGCTATGTGAAAATGATTCACCACTTTACCTACCCACCGCGAATCGCCGGTCAGCAGCATATGTGGCATGTGAAGCGTTCTGATCAAGATCTCAAAACGCGCCTTGATATGTTTGTCTACACACCCGGTCTCCGGCGCGTGCGCAGGATTCCTCAGCCCCAGCGTGATGTACCTTTTCAAAATAGCCCACAATCTTTTGATGTGATTGTTGGACGCGATGCCTGGGAGTTTTCGCCAAGGTTGCTCGGTGCTGATGTGCTAGAGGAAACGGTGCGTTTCCCCGATACGCGACCCGGTATTACCCTGCGGCGGCCCGATGGCAGTTATTACCAAAAGGCAGCGGCAGATATCAAGTTAATGGGAGATGATTACCCGGCATACACTGCCTCCGGCGGCGTGCCCTGTTTCGTTATCGAGGCGATACCCAAGGAAGACTGGCTCAAAGGTTATTATGATCGAAAGGTGCTTATTTGGGTGGATCAGCAGTACTTTTACCCACTGCGCCTGGAATCTTACAACGAGGCCGGTGAGCTTATTTTGATTGAAGAGCGGATCGCTTGGCATGCCAACCCGGCAAAGGGCGAGCAAGGCTATAGTAAGTTTATTACGGCTTATTACGATCCCCGAATCGACCTGATGAGTTATACCCTCCACGATGCGCCTCAGGTGGTTG
>JAUUYV010000184.1 GCA_030590275.1 Porticoccaceae bacterium | reverse complement strand
GCAGCTTGCAAGGTTTGGAGGATCAAAGTGTTAATGGTCATTGGCCCTACGCCGCCGGGCACCGGTGTATAGGCGCTGGCTCGATCGGTGACAGTAGCGAGTTCAATGTCGCCTACACCACCGGGGTGGTAACCAGCGTCGATAACGACGGCCCCATCTCTGATCCACGCGCCTTTGATAAATTCTGGTTTGCCTACCGCGCCCACCACGATATCGGCGTGGCTAATCATCCTGGGCAACGCCTGAGTACGAGAATGACATATGGTGACGGTAGCATTTTCGTTTAGCATCATCATCGCCATTGGTTTGCCTAAGATAGGACTGCGGCCAATCACCACGGCGTGTTTGCCTTCCAGAGGAATATTGTAAGCCTTAAGCAGTCGCATAATGCCCTGAGGCGTCGCGGAACCATACGCGGATTCGGCCATTGCCATGCGGCCAAAACCCAGGCAGGTGACGCCGTCTACATCCTTACGTAGGTCAATGGCATCGAAACAGAGACGTTCGTCAATTTGTTCGGGAACCGGGTGTTGCAGAAGAATACCGTGACAATCTGGGTTGTTATTGAGTTCATCGATCTTTGCCAGCAATTGCTGGGTACTAGTTTGCCTGGGCAGCTCTACGGCGATGGACTCCATACCCACTCGCTTACAGGCGTTTTGCTTCATGCGCACATAGGTGGCCGACGCCGGGTCGTCGCCTACCAGGATGGTAGCCAGGATAGGAGATCGACCTCCGTTGGCCGTTTTCAGGCGTAAAATGCGCTCTACAAACTCGGCCTCGCTGTTAGCAGCCAGTGCCTTGCCGTCAAGAACGGTAGTGTCCAAAGTTTGTTCCGACATAAAGTGTTCCGCTGTGACAGAGTCACTATTCTCTCATGGCCTGGGGAATCAAAAAAGTGGAGGGTGGAACTCTTGTTGAAGGTCCCGCAGACTCATGTTCAAATTGACCGAATGCCGTGCTGCGCGTATCATCCGCGCCTCTTAGCTTAGCTGTAATTCGGGGAATAGCGCAGTCTGGTAGCGCGCCTGCTTTGGGAGCAGGATGTCGGGGGTTCGAATCCCTCTTCCCCGACCAGATTTACAGGCTTTAATTTATGCCTTTTACTATCGTTCGAGTGGAGCTCGTTGATATGGCTCTAAGCGCGTTCTACAAAGATTGCGCCCGTAGCTCAGCTGGATAGAGCAACGGCCTTCTAAGCCGTGGGTCGCAGGTTCGAATCCTGCCGGGCGCGCCATGTTTGAGAGCATTGGCTGCACCCTGGATTTGATGGTCTACGATCCGTGCGTAAAAAAGTAAGCAAAAGAAGTTAAGTCAAAAAGTTAATGGTGGCTGTAGCTCAGTTGGTAGAGCTCAGGATTGTGATTCCTGTGGTCGCGGGTTCGATCCCCGTCAGCCACCCCAATAAAATCAGTGTGTTATGTTTGTTTCCTGATAGTTGTTTTAGCTTTGAGCTAATTAAAACTAATAATATAGAGCTAATATACAGTAGCCAGTGGCTAGATGATTTTATCGGTTTTATGCGCGCTGGACTAAGAACAGATTTCAGGCACGGCGACAGATCCTCGACCAGTTCGGCTCTGGTTTGTTCATTTTGACCTCAATCCCGTTTTTGATCTGTTCCCACTTTAGCTCAAGGATCCCAGGCGGTTTCCTCCCCTCGGTCGTTTATCAGCTGGTACGCGGATGGAATAGTTTTACGTAGTTTTCGGGCCGTCATGAGTAGTTTCCTGGCCGTCATGAAAGTCCGCATCAAACAGCGCTTGCCAGTGCTTGGCCGCGGAAAATTCTGTCAGTGATGACAAAATGGGGCTGGCTTTTATCCTTAATGCTTAGGTGTAATTCATACAGAGCTTCTTCGGGTGTGTCGGTGCGAAGAGCACCGGTGACTGCGCCAGCACCGCCCAGTTCGCTGGAACGTCGAGACTCAGGTACTACGCTGTCGCGTTGAATTTGAGCAGAAACCACGTCATCAAGATTCAGCACCCGACACGACTGCTCGGGCACTGGGTTTTTTGATGTAGGGATCAGGCAGAGTTTTCTGCGCTTCCAGATCGACGGCCATGGCGCCACCGTCTTGGCCAATGGTGTGCTGGGTAAAGGTTAGCGCCTGGGATTCGCCAGTTTTATTGATCAATCTGTTTAAGGCGGATTTTTTCTCTTGTGCCATAGCCTGGAAGAGCCACCGACCCAGCAATAAAACAGTAGCCATTACCAACACCACCCACAGCACAGTACCCAAAAATTCCATCGCTTACCCTTTGTCGATTAATTCGTCCATTGTATCCCTGGTCGATCGGCCTTGGGACTTTTTAAAGCCAGCCTTTAACATTGTCTGGTGGGGGATTTGTATTCACTCCCCTGGTGACAAGTTGAGAGAGATTTCCCTTAGTTGAATGTGTATCGATTAATGAGCCTTCATAGCAAGTTGCTTGATGGGATTACCTTATGCGGGGCCGCCGACTACAGCAGCCCTTGAGCTAATAGACAGTACGTGATTTATTGATATTTACTCGCATCATATTAGTTCAAACTGCCGCGAAACACGGTGTTTTATTGGTTTGGAGGTTTGATTGTGATTCCTGTGGTCGTGGGTTCGATCCCCGTCAGCCCCATTGGCTCTTCTTTTACCCGTAATGTCCTAACAGCTTTACACAGCCTGACATAGAAAGATTTATTCTGCTTCCAAACCTACAATAACTTCGATTGCCGGGCTTCTGGTCTGCGGCGTCATCAATAATGGATTCAGGCGCTTCGATTATCTCCAGGTGCGCATCTGTAACCTGAATTCGCTCAGGTTTTACGATTATTTCAGTAATTCTCCTACACAAATTAAGGTTATTTCCGATGTAGCAAGAGCTTGCTATTGATCGGGCTATCGTGCAGTTTGATAAGTTTGCATGGTTTCGTGCTGATCAACAATAAGTTCGATAAACCATCATTACCGTGATTACAAACAGGGAAGCGCCTTAGCGCTAATCATCACGGAAGAGAACGCACCGTGTCCGAAACCCCTCCGTCAGTCCTGTTTCCCATAACTCCGAGTTTTGTGGCTACATTGGCCAGCGCAGAGCCTATGGCCCTGTTCCTTGAAACCATCTTCCTTTGAACAAACCCGGTTAGTAAAAAGAAAAACATCCAGGAGAGCATCATGAACCTTAAAGTAAGCCGACTCTTTATGCTGAGTCTTGTCAGTTTCTTATTTTTCATAGTGGCCGCACCGGCCTCAGCCATCACCCCAACGGAAGTCGCCAAGCTGCTGGCCAACAATGGGGCTGCGAGGGATTATTTTGGTAACTCGGTGGCGCTCGACGGTGATACCGTGCTGATAGGAGCGTGGGGTGATCAAGATAATGGCGACGACAGTGGTTCGGCCTATGTATTCACCCGCAGTGGTAGCAGCTGGACGGAGCAGGCCAAGCTTACTGCCATCGAGGGGGCCGCGTTGGATTTGTTCGGTAATTCGGTGGCGCTCTTCGGCGATACCGCGCTGATAGGAGCGTGGGGTGATCACGATAATGGCAACAACGACAGTGGCTCGGCCTATGTGTTCACCCGCAGCGGCAGCAGTTGGACGGAGCTGGCCAAGCTCACTGCCAGCGATGGGGCCGCGGACGATTGGTTCGGTATCTCGGTGGCGCTCGACGGCGATACCGCGGTGGTAGGTGCGGAGCAAGGACGTCAAGGAGTCTTCCCCATTAGCGGAGCGGCCTATGTATTCACCCGCAGCGGTGGCAGCTGGACGGAGCAAGCTAAACTCTTGGCCAGCGATGGGACATTCGGTGATGGCTTCGGTCGGTCGGTAGCGCTCAGTGGCGATACTCTGGTGATTGGTGCGCTTGAGAGATGGGACGGAGGGGGCTACCCCGACCTTAATGGTTCGGCCTATATATTCACCGGTAGCGGCAGTAGCTGGAGGGAGCAGGCCAAGCTCACCGCTAGTGATGGGGTCGAGGGCGATAATTTTGGTATCTCGGTGGCGCTCGGCGGCGATACCGCGGTGATTGGTGCATTCGGGGATGACGACGGGGGCAATCAAAGTGGCTCGGCCTACGTGTTTTCCCTGGGCCTTGATTTCAGCACGACCTTCTGCTCAACCCTGGGCGATAATATTTCTGCTTACAGTTTCGTCAGGGATACCGATAAATTTAGCTTTACTGGCCTGGCCGGGGAGACCATCAGCCTAAGCCTGGATACCGATTCAGAAGGTACTAACAATGGTGGCGATAGCGCGACCCTGATCCTTCGGGATCAAATCCTGGGTGTCTCGCTATTGGAGAAAGACACTGGTCCGCTAGTGAATAACATTAGTGTCACTCTGCCCAGCAACGGTCCTTACAATATCCTGGTCAAAGAGCAGCGCCCTTCCACGGCTACGTTTGAAGGCGATTATTGCCTGAGTTTGGAGAGCGATACGCCGCCAGCACCGGCGATTGAGCCGATCAGTGGCTCGGTGGAATAAGGGGGAATTAATGTAGCGTATATTGGAAAACGGGGGTACTTCAACAAATACAAGGCCGCGTGCCCTTGTATTTGTTGGCTTGTAGATAAAGTTTTGACCCTCGTCAGATTCCAACATGATATATGTAAAAAACAATTAGTTAAAATAATAACCTAATAATATAGATTAAGTGTGTAGCTGGCTTGCTCAGTACCTTAGGGCGAGCCGCTACCTAGCACATCAACCTGCGCAATCTCAATACGCGACGCGGCCTTGCCTTCGCCCACATCCTTAATTGAACCCTGATAGGTCAAACCGAACAGGGTGCAGCCATCCGGGCCACCGAGAGTGCAGGCCACTGGAAAGCGATCCACAACCTTTACCTTATGGGTGATTTCTCCGCCTTCCAGCACCCGAACAAAGTTGTCCTGGTTAAAGGCGGCTACCCACACTGCGCCTTCGGCATCGAGACAAATACCGTCTGGTGCCGCGTCACCCATGTCGGCAAACACTCGGCGCGTACTCAGTGATCCATCAT
>JAUUYV010000073.1 GCA_030590275.1 Porticoccaceae bacterium | reverse complement strand
TAGCGAGATTGTTGACAGCTGTTGTTCAGTCCTTATGATATGGATACGAGTTACTAGTATCCATTTTGACCTGAGGACGCTGATTTCAGTGCATTTAATCCGGTAGTAAAGCGCAAAGTATGCTGTCGCTCGTCCCATATTACACCGGGTTTTAGGGGGAGGAGTGACCACATTTTTGTGGTTTGTATTTCGACCCTGAGGAGCAACCTTCAGGGTTTTTTTGTATCTGCTCGTCGTAGGTGGTATAGCCGTCGATGAATATTGGTGATGGTTTGTCTGGTGTGTGCTTAACGTTAGCGGAGCATTAATGCGGCCAAAAATATTACGACTCAATCTTGCAGGCCAACCGATCGAGTGGCTTAACTGGCAGGAGGCGGTGTGCCTCTATGCCCGTGAACTGGTGGTGTGGACACTTGGGGCGACAGTACATGAAGTACAGGGTGGTATATCTCGTCTTACCGGTGAGCGATCGCTTGTCGAGTTGCCCAGTATTATTGCCTGTGGTGGTGAACGAATGGCCCGCCCACGAGCCAACTATCCGCTATCTAATAGCGCATTATTTGCCCGTGATAATTACTTCTGTTTGTATTGCGCGCGGGAATTTCCGACAGGGGCTTTGACCCGAGACCATGTGGTGCCTGTATCACGAGGTGGAACTGATCGGTGGGAGAATGTGGTTTCGGCATGCCGCCGTTGTAATCAGCACAAGGGGTGTCGCTTGCCGGAAGAAATAGGTTGGGAGCTGGTAGCTTTGCCCTATCGACCTAATAATGCAGAATATTTAGCGCTGATTAACTCCAGTCGTATTTTGGGAGATCAGATGGACTTTCTGAGTGCACAGTTTTCTAAAAATAGCCGCTGGTTAAGTTAGGGGCTCCCGGGCCTGACCAGCAACGTTATGTTAAGTAAGCAGGCTGTGGATAAATATTGCGCTGATGAGTAGCGGGCAAACAAAACGTACATAGATAGGCCAGATTCGATTAAATATGGGATGGTCCTTCGTCCCCAGAGTCTTTAATAAAGAGTCGCGATGCATGACCCATCCAGCAAATATACACAACAGAACGCCGAGAACAGGCTGACTATATTTTGTTGTGAAATCTACTACTGCCCCAAATAGGCTATCAAAATTTAGAGCGATGATGGAGCTGATGGAAAAAATACTTAAGCCAGCAATTGTGGTGGCTCGGTGTCGGCTAAGCTGGTGTCTTTCCTCAAGGTAAGACACTGGGACTTCCAGCATCGAAATTGACGAGGTTAGCGCAGCAATAGTCAGTAGGGCAAAAAAACTCGTGGAAATTAACCATCCTATTCTGCCCATGGTCTCAAACAGTGCCGGTAGTGTGTCGAAGATTAGTCCCGGCCCCGATTGCAAGGTCCCCGCATCATCGTAAATGTTAATGCCGAGATGCTGGGCGACGAAAATGGCTGGGATAATAAGTAGGCCGGCGAGTAGCGCGATGGCCATGTCTACCGCAGCTACGATAGCTCCAGTCATGGGCAAATTATCTTCGGGACTGATATAGGAACCGTATATCAACATGGTCCCGACACCGAGTGACAGTGAAAAAAACGCTTGCCCCATAGCACTAATGAGAAGGGAAGGGTTGGCAAGTCGACTAATGTCTGGAACTAACAGCAGACGCAAGCCGTCGCTAGCGCCTTCCAGGGACCAGACATAAGCGATTAATACCACCATCAATATGAGTAGTGTAGGCATCAGCCGGGTTGACCAGCGCTCTATGCCTCGACCGACGCCGGCGGTGACGATGGTGATTGTGAACACCATGAAGACACCGCTAAAGCTTATATCTCGCCAGGGGCTTTGTTGGGTAAGCCAATTCGCGGCTTTGTTGGCACCTGTTATTTGGGCGCCGGGTTGTAGCGCATGTGCCATTATCCAGCCGCCGACGATACTATAAAAGGCTAAAATAAGGCTCGCAATAAGGACACCGTAGAGTCCGATACCCACGCCAATTCGTCTCACAGTGGCTTGCTGGCTTAACCCACCAAGTGCCGAAACAATGTTGGCGCGTTGGTGGCGACCAATGATCAGTTCTGCCATCAGTGCTGGGTAGGCCAGGCCAAAAGCCAGGGCACAATACACAAGGACAAAGGCTGCGCCGCCGTTACCTGCGGCCTGGGTCGGGAAGCTCCAGATATTGCCGAGTCCTACGGCGGAACCGGTGGCCACCAGGATAAAGCCCAGGCGGCTGGAAAACTGAGGGCGTGCTCGTGCTAAGGCTGTCATGGATGTCTGGTTTTATTGGCTTCTTAGTAAAAAGGCCGATAATGTAACAAGGGGTGTTGGTCTTGCAAGACCGGTAGCCACATCAACTTGAAGTGTCGGTAGGCTGTTCTGTGAGTTTAGGCGTTGAGCGAGTCTTAAGGGTTTCCATGAAACCCTCCATAATGGAATATACTGGGGGAACCACCACGAGCGTAAGCAAAGTCGAGGAAATCATGCCGCCGATGACGGCGACGGCAAGTGGACCGTTAGTTTCGTGACCAGCACCAAACCCGAGCGCTGCGGGTAAGAGAGCGAGAATAACCGTGAACGAAGTCATCAACACCGGTCGTAGACGAATCGGGCAGGCCTCAAGCAAGGCCTCGTCAATGGCTTTACCAGTTAGTCGGCGTTGATTAGTGATATCCACCAGTAAGATTGAGTTTTTTGCCACCAGCCCCACCAACAACACCAGACCAATCATGGAATAAGTGTTTAGAGTATGTCCCGTCAACCATAGCGCGACAATACCACCAATCATGGCCAGAGGTTGTGCGGTCATAATGATGAACGGCTGAATGAAAGAGTTGAACTGGCTCGCCAGCACCATGTAGAGGAGTACTGTCGCCAGGGTAAAGGCAAACAGCATATTGCTTGCGGTTCTCCCAAATTCTTCTGACTGTCCCTTGAAGGTTAGGGTATACCCCACTGGCAGAATTTCTTCGGCTTTTGTCCTCACTGTATTAATGGCTTCTGCCAGGGGGATTTCCGGCTTGCCATAAAACGGGGCGGAATAACGTAAATCGTAACGGGAAATTGAAGCGGGCCCGAGAGTTTCTTCTAATCGCGCAACGGTATCGACACGAATCATCTGCCCAGTTCGAGAGCGCAGATAAATACGGTTTAAGTCCTCTGCCGATGAAAAATGCCCCTTTGCAGATTTGACTCGAAGATCGTAGCGTTCCCCGTCGCCGGGGTCATCGTTATATTTGGCAACGTCAATGCCACCGACCATGACATTCACTGCCAGAGTAATATCTCGAGTTGAGAACCCCAGATCAGCCGCCCTGATGCGATCAACCTTTAATTGGTACTGAGGCAGAGCCAGGTTAAGGTCGAGATCAATATGGCCCATTCCGTCAATGTCCAGGAGCTCGTTTTCAAGTTGATAGGCGAGGCGAGCGACTTCATCCAGGTTGGGTCCATTGACGGAGAATTGCAGAGGTTCGCCACGCTGGCCGCCGAGGTTTGGTATTGGCGCGGCAAAAGCTTTGACGCCTGGTACCGTAGCGAACTCCCTGGCTAGTTCCTTAATGACTTCCTGTTGAGTTTGATCTCGCTGTTCCTGAGGTAACATACGGACAAAACCCATAGCGGTCGTCACTGGGCGCCCACTGGTACCCAGGCCAAAGAAATAGTTAACGATGGTGTCGTCATGTTGGCCGAGAATATCTTCGATCTGTTTCAGGCGATTGCTGGTGTATTCAATGCTGGATCCCAGCGGCGAGCGCACGATTACCATAAAGCTGGCTACATCCCGCCCGGGAGAGAACTCCTTACCAATGTCTTTCAGGAAAAACATGCATCCCATGACGATTAACCAGGTGATGCCAATAACGCTCCAGCGAAATTTGAGCGCAAGGCTCAGGAGTTTCGCGTAGTACCTCTCCATTGCCCGGAAGAAGCGTTCCAACCAGTAATATAAACCTCCCTCGTGTTCCTCTACTTCCAGAAAGCGCGAACACAGCATGGGAGTTAGTGTCATGGACACAAACCATGACACGAGTACGCCAACGGTAACTACAACGGCAAACGATGAAAAAAAGCGTCCGATAATACCGCCGAGGAAAATAACGGGGACAAAGATCGAGACTAATGACAAGGTAGCAGCGAGAACGGGAAAGACGACCTCAGCTGTACCGTGTATAGCGGCTGATTTCGGATCAGGGTCGATGGACTCCCGGTGGCGATAAATATTTTCGAGTACGACAATAGCGTCGTCTACGACGATGCCGATCAGCAGTAATAGCGCTAGCAAGGTCATAGAGTTAAGAGAGTAGCCGAGGAAGTAAATCGCGGCGATTGAGCCAAACAATGAAATGGGAATGGCAATGGCAATGATAATGGTGGAACGAATACTTTTTAGAAAGAGCCAGACCACCAGCGCGGTGAGTATGGTGCCCAGGATTAAGTGCTCCTCCAGCGCGGCCACCATTTGGCGCACAAACTGGGAGTCGTCCGAGGCGAGAGTGAGTGTCATACCGGCAGGCAACTGGGGTCTAATTTCTTCTTCAATACGCCGGATGGCTTCGTCGATGATTTCAACAGTGTTGGCATTAGAGATTTTGGCGATACCCAGGCCCACGGTATTGTTGCCATTTATACGCGCCATGCTTCGCGGGTCGGCTAGACCATCTTCGATGTCTGCCATGAGTTCCAGTTTTAAAGGTGCGCCATCTCGATAGGCGACGACAAGGTTCTCAAGTTCCTGTGGATTGTGATATTCCATGTCAAGCTTAACCATGTGTTCGGTTTCGCCTGATACTAGAAAGCCGCCGGGCATCATGAAATGTTCGTTTTTGATTGCCGCGAGAATCTCGTCGGTTGTGACACCAAATGCTGCCATACGGTCAAGGTCGAGATTGACGCGAATGGTGCGCTCTTGTTTCCCTCCAATTAGCACCCCACCAACACCATTGATGGTTTCCAGGTTTTTCTTGATGATATTGATCGCATAACTGTTGAGTTGCTGCAGGGTGCGATCACCTTCTAGTGCCAACCACATGATGGGCGAAGCGCCAAATTCCAGTTTGGCTACGATGGGCGGATCGGCATCTTCGGGTAAGAGGTTGACCACCTGATTCACTTTTGCCTGAACCTCGTTGAAGGCGGCGTCGAGATTTTTATCGAAGTCGAAGGTGACCACCACGGTTGAATTGCCAGGAGAAGATGTAGAGGAAATATGTTCGATGCCAGGAACACTGTTCACTGATGTTTCGATAATATTGGTAATTGAGGCGTCAATGACGTCCGGGTTGGCGCCAATCATATTGGTTTTGATTGCCACTAGAGGAAACTCGGCGTGAGGCCAGCGATCTATACCTACTCGCGTATAGCCGATTATTCCGAACAGAATTAGCACGGCGGACAACATGACGGTTAGTACGTGGCGATTAATAGAAATAGTAGGAAGATTCATGGTGTTTTACCTTGCTTCCACAACAGAAACGGGCGCACCGTCAGTGAGGAAGCCCGCGCCATTCACAGCAATAAGCTCATCGCCCTTCAGGCCTGAGATAATTTCGATTGCTTTGTCGAGATGTTCTCCAGTTTTGACAATTCGTTGCCGGGCAACCTTGTTTTCAATGACATAAACAACCTTACCGGCAGGGCGTAAGACCACGGATGTTTCGGGCACCACAATGGCTTTGTCCCGTCGTTCGATAATTATTTCGCCGGTTACACTAGCACCGGGTTGCCATTTACCCGGATTATCAACAATAGCCAATACATCGATTGCACGGTTGCTGCTACCCACCGTAGGTCTGATTTCCTGGATTGTGCTGGTTATGATTTGGTCTGGATCCAGTGGTGATACTAATCGAATCTCCAGGCCTCTTGATATTTTTGGTGCCAGGGTTTCTGGCAGAGGTAAGCGTGCCCGAAGCTTGTCAATTTTGGTGATTCGAAGTAGCGGGTCACCAATTTCTACAAAATCTCCTATGCTTGCTAGTTCGGCATCCACAACGCCTTCGTAGGCTGAAAGAACCCTGGTTTTTGTGAGTCGATGCTGTTTTTGTTTTAAGCGTTCCTGGGCAGCCTTTAACTGTTCAGATAGCGCCCTCTTTTGAGCTTTTGCCTCATCATATCGGTCTGTGGAAATGAGTTTGGCTTCGATCAACTTTGCGTAACGTTTGACCGTTTGTTTCTGGTTGTCGTAGAGCGCTTCCAGTTGCGCGACCTCTGCCTGTGCTCCGCGTTCGGCGATATCGTAGTCCCTGGTGTCGAGTTCGACTAATAGCTGCCCTGGCACTACGCGCTCTCCGGTTTTGACGAAAGCGTTGAGCACTCTTCCTTCGACCTCCGCGGACACTTCTGGAATAAAGATGCTTTCCAGAGCACCCACCGAACGTTCGATCACTTCGATACTTCTTACTTCCGCTGTGGTGGTGCTAATGAGAGTAGCTCGGGTCGGTGCTTTGGTTGTTTGGGTAGCCCCTGCCTCTTTTTCATCTCCCCCACAACCAGCTAACAATATAGCTAGTAGTAATGAGAGGGAAAACCATGAACGAGCTGTTAACGTCATTTCTCTAATTCCTGTCATTTCGTAAAGTAGCTTGTGTGCTCGGTTGTTGTTCAATAGAAGGACTAAAAGATCCTTAAGTTGCTTTGACCTCGTTTTTTTTGAGGCCACTATCCACTTTGAGTGGATTAACCAGAATCCCAATCAGTATAGTTCTTGCGTACAACTAATAAATAGAATGTAAACCACCTGGCTTATGACGAGCTGGCATATCCAGTTGTCAGTGGACTTTCCGAGGTCTTAGGTGAGTTTGGTCTGACTATGTATCGATGAAGATAGTAGCGGTTCGAGATGTTAGTAGTACGCGGTAGTTATATTCCGAGCTTAGCTATGGATTTCCGTCTTTTATCCGGGGCGCCATGGTACCTTGAGGGCTCTGATACTACTAGTAACGAAAAACGGTTTCCGCCCTGGGGGAGAGTTCAGTCCGTATTGTACAAAAGCGAGGTATTTGATGTAGGCCAAACGTAGGCTGGAAAAAGCAGTTGCTCTGTACCTTTTAGATGTGATTGAATTAGCTCCCCTCGGGCCGTACGTTGGTACTAGTGACAAACTAGTTAGCTAAAAAAGTTGGCAGTGTCGCCGGGAGTGCTCATTTATTGGGGTGATTTTTACAAGAATTAAAAGGTGCTGTTGGTTGAGGCGGAAGGAACCAATAACCCACTTAACTATATGTTTTTTTTCATTTTTTTAATATTTACTTTATGAAATAAGGGGAGACCATTGGCTACTTGGAAAGAAGAAACCGTAAATGTCGTGGGTACTGAACTGGCCTTGATTCGGGGTGGAACCGGCAAGCCTTTATTGGTGCTGCACGACGAAATGGGGTACACGGGCTGGATGAACTGGAATGAAGAACTCGCAAAAGACCGCGAGCTGATTATTCCGCTACAACCTGGTTTTGGTAAGACACCGCGCATGGAGTGGACATGGCGTCATCGCGATATTGCCAATGTGTATCAAAATATGATTAGAGAAATGGATTTGGGGCAGATCGATGTCCTGGGTTTTTCAGCGGGTGGTTATATCGCAGCTGAAATGGCTGCTTCTAACCCGGAACAGTTAGCTAGTTTGACGCTAGTTGGACCGATGGGCATCAAACCCG
>JAUUYV010000094.1 GCA_030590275.1 Porticoccaceae bacterium | reverse complement strand
GTCGGCATCTCATCGAAAGTAACAAATGGATTAGATGCGTACTCCGCCTCATAGGATGGCAACTGACTTACCTCATAGGGTTCGTCAACAAATAGAGATTGCCAGCGGCGCATACGCTGCTCATCGAGCCGGTACGGCAGGTGTGTTTTTGCCACAATGGTACTCAGGACTGGCTGAATTCGGTAATACACACGCTCGACTCCCGGATCATCGTAGGGGCGGCGAGTAGCAATTAACTGAACAGGCTCTCCCGGCGGTGTAGCTGAACGTACCACGGTAAAAAACTTGCGGCTATCCAGGTCCGGGAAATACAAGTGGGCGAAATACAGGTGTTCGAAAAGATAGCGAGCGACCAGCTGCTCTTTTAGTGAACCACCATTAAGAAATGCTTCCCAACGCTTAATGCGTTCAAAATATTCTGGTAACAGTGGCGATCGAACCTTATACAGCGCACCCTCGTCGATCCAGCGCATGAGAACCTCTTGCTCTGCTTCCGGCAGCCCGGGCAAGGCATAGGGCATACCCCATAAAGGATGTTTATTGGCAAACTCATCAAAGGTGTCGTCCCTGGCACAGAACTGCTCGCGATTCAGCGACAGATTAAAGCTGTCTGGCAATCGCTTCACATCCGGCAAAGGGTTCTGCTCTTTTAGCTCGAGCATGCGGTACATCACTCCGGCCTTTCGATTTACACCTAGAGTATCGGCACGCTCATTAAGCACCGGATAAAAATCTTTCTCTCGCCACTCATCAACCGAATGTGCATCTTCAAAAAGGCGTGTGGGCGGCGCTGCGTTAAGACGCTTTGCGTAAACCTTGTCTTTAGTCGCACCACGCTCAATACCCTCTATTGAACTCATCTTTAACTGGCAGGGTGCATCGTAACAACCATGACATACGACACAGCGCTTTTCGATAATGGGTTTTACTTCGCTCCAATAATCAATAGCATCGGGTGGCAATACATCAACGGCACGTTGTCGCGGTTTAAGCGGCCCGTAGCGGTCCTGAAACTGGATGGCGCCAACAGCAGTACAACCGCTAACTAATATAATCAGGGCAAGCCAGTATTTTCGGGTAACACAGGCCAACATCAATCTCCCATTAATTTAGAGGGTAAAACACCGGGGTGAGTATGGATATTTTACCGGCAGACAGGCATTAAGGGTACGTTTAACATTGCCCTCGACACAGGAATAGCACCACTTATAATCCTAAATAAAAAAAGGGGGTTAAATTGATCAATCATCTAGTAAAAAGCTGGTACATACTGGTAATACTCACCCTGCTTAGCGGCTGCTCGCCAGAGCCAGAGCTAGAGCTAGAGCTAGAGCCAGAGTCACCACCGATACCCGTACCATTGGACAGCCCCGATACTGTAGAAACCCACGTTCAAATATCAGGTGCACCAGAACTGGAAAAACTTCGCGATACAACCTTGTATGGCATTTATCCACACCCAATCACGCTGACCGACGGTCACTGGGAAGGTGAACCCTATGCAGCTGGTGGAGCTTCACGCCCAACTGTAGGGCTTCTTACCAACTACTACCTCAAAGGCGATCTTGACGGAGACGGTTCTGAGGAAGCCATTGTGATGCTGTGGCAAAGTTCTGGCGGCTCTGGGGTTTATAGCTATCTGGCAATATTTTCCTGGCGCAATGGAGAAGTCGTCAATACCGGGCTCGCACCCATCGGGGACCGAGTACAGATACGCAGCGCACGAATCGATAACAAGCAAATCATCCTCAATGTTATACAACAAGGTCCGGACGATGCGGCCTGTTGTCCATCACAAAAGGCTACACGCTACTGGTCATTAAAAAAGGACTATTTACAGGAACAGCCTACCGAGATTGAAGGTCTGTTGAACATTACCGATATCGCCGACAGGGAATGGCAACTTATTCGTCTGGGCCGCAACCAGCCGCTACCGGAATCCGCTAAGGTCACGCTGAAGATTGAAGGTAATCGTCTGTCTGGACAGGGGCCATGCGATCGATATTTCGCTGAGATTGAAGCGGGTGATGGCGCTGGCGAAATCAAAATCAGTCAACCGGGCGCGACCATGATGGCATGCCCCGACCCGCTGATGTCCCTTGAACAAAGATATTTCAAGCTGCTTTCAGGGGTCACACGCTACAGTTTTATAATGGGCCACCTGGCGCTCTCATGGCACTCTGAAAACGAACACAGCACCATGATTTTTAAATGAGTAATTATTAAAAGAGTGCTTTTCAAATTAGCGCCCATCAATGCAGAAGAAAAAGCGGATAACGCCGACAACACGGTTTTAAAAAAGCTGTTTGCCTCGGGTATCCTATGCACTTAAGATCTACAGTAATAACAAAGGAGAACAAATAATGATAAAAAAATTGAGTGCAGAGTTTATTGGTACATTTTGGCTGGTACTTGGAGGATGTGGTAGCGCCGTACTTGCTGCGGGCTTCCCCGACGTGGGTATCGGCTTGCTGGGTGTTTCCCTGGCTTTCGGCCTTACCGTATTAACCATGGCATTTGCTATTGGTCATATATCAGGCTGCCACCTTAACCCTGCGGTTTCAATTGGGCTTTGGTCGGGTGGTCGATTTTCGGCGGCTGAACTCGGCCCCTATATTGCCGTACAGGTAGTGGGTGGTCTCTGCGGTGCCGCAGTGTTATATGTTATCGCGAGCGGACAGGCGGGCTTTGATGTGACGGCCGGTTTCGCATCCAATGGTTACGGCGAGCACTCTCCCGGGGGCTACAGTCTAATTGCAGCCCTGGTGACTGAAGTGGTCATGACCTTTATGTTTTTAATTATCATCCTGGGAGCAACCGATAAACGGGCACCGCCGGGGCTTGCACCGATTGCTATTGGTCTTGGCCTCACGCTTATTCACCTCATCAGTATCCCAGTTACCAACACATCGGTGAACCCAGCAAGAAGCACCGGCGTAGCAATCTTTCAGGGAAGCTGGGCGATATCTCAATTGTGGCTTTTCTGGATTGCACCGATTATTGGTGCAATTTTCGCAGGTATTATTTATCGTTGGCTTGGCAACGAAGAATCAGATTAACATGCGATTCCATGGACAAGCCCGTGGGAATAAATAAGGAGCTTCAGTGACCGCCACAGCGCAGGAACAAAATGTATTACTGCACGAACAACGAGGCCATATTGGAATCATTACCTTCAATCGTCCCGAAAAGCGCAATGCGCTTTCGCCCCAGTTATTACATTGTTTTTGCGATATTCTTGGGGAATGGGCCGCCAGCGGTGAGATCCGAGTCGCGATAATTACCGGCGCAGGAGACAAGGCTTTTTCCGCCGGTTACGACATCAGCGCTATAGAGACTGTTGGACCCAATCATGCGTCTTCAACAAGTAAAACAGTAAATAAAGATAAAACAAAAGAGACAGGCTCAGCACAAACACCCTTCGAACAGGGCCTGGCCGCCATTAAGAACTTTCCCTACCCCACTATCGCCATGATTAACGGCCACTGCTTTGGCGGTGCACTGCACCTGGCACTGAATTGTGATTTACGCATCGCAGCAGACCATATATCTATGGGTATGCCACCGGCGAAACTTGGGGTCGTTTATGGGCCAGAAGGTCTACTGCAGTTTGTCCAGGTATTAGGTTCGGCGAAAGCTCGGGAATTATTCTTTACTGGCAGAACCTATCGAGGCCAGCAAATTATTGATATGGGTCTGGTGCCAAAGCTGGTGCCATCGGCTGAGCTGGCCGATACCGTATTTTCAATGGCCGAAGAAATTGCCAATAATGCGCCACTGGCCTTGAAGGGCATCAAGCGCATTATGAATTTGGTAGAAGAACCACTGTTCACCCGTGAATTGAAAACCGAGGCAAAAAAGCTGGTAGCGGAGTCGTTTAACAGTGCCGATTTAAAGGAAGGTCAGGCAGCATTCCTGGAAAAACGGAAGCCCTTATTTACGGGTCGATAGCTTAACGGGGTGATAGTTCTATAGGACCTGGCCAATGACTCACAAAGGCCTTCCCTTCGTGTAAAGCACCAATATTAATCACTCCCCAACAAGGTTGGTTAATCAAGCGTCCTAAGTAAATAGCTCTTCAGCAAGCCGACTCCAGGCTCCACACAAATCATTCATCCTTGTTAAGCAAAATCCAGTATAATGCCGCCCCGTTTCTGGGCTGGCGGATCACTTCACCTCCTGGCCCTCTCCCGCCTGGTAATAATCTATGTCCTCTACCGAACCTACACCCGGTTTCGAACATCTGGGTTTAAGCGACCCTATCCTAAATGCAGTTCAACAATTGGGCTACGAGACCCCCTCGCCCATTCAACAGGAATGTATTCCTCTACTATTACAGGGCCACGACCTGATTGGTCAGGCGCAGACGGGCACGGGCAAGACCGCCGCATTTGCTCTACCGATCCTGTCCCAAATAAACACGCGTAGTAAAAAGCCCCAGGTACTGGTACTAGCACCCACTCGCGAGCTCGCAATCCAGGTAGCTGAGGCCATTCAAAGCTACGCCCGCAATGTACCGGGCTTTCATGTGTTACCCATTTACGGTGGTCAGGGTTACGACACTCAGTTGCGCCAACTGAAACGTGGGGTACAGGTAGTGGTCGGAACACCTGGGCGAGTGATGGACCATATTCGGCGAAAGACCCTAAAGCTCGACGAACTTACTCACCTGGTGTTGGATGAAGCCGATGAAATGCTGCGCATGGGCTTTATCGATGATGTCGAATGGATTCTGGAGCAGACTCCCGATGATCGCCAGATCGCTTTATTTTCGGCCACCATGCCCAGCCAAATCCGTAAGGTAGCAGAACGCTATCTTAATAATCCCAAACAGATAAAAATTGCGACCAGTACCTCCACTGTAAAAACCATTCGACAACGTTACTGGCGAGTCAGTGGTATGCAAAAGCTCGACGCTTTGACCCGAATCCTGGAAGTCGAACGTTTTGACGCCATCCTGATCTTTGTGCGCACCAAAACCGCTACCGTAGAGTTGGCCGAAAGACTCTCGGCTCGAGGCCATTCCTGTGCCGCACTAAACGGCGATATACCGCAACAACAACGGGAGCGGACAGTCGACAAAATCAGAAAGAGCCAAATCGATATCCTGGTGGCAACCGATGTTGCCGCCAGAGGACTGGATCTGGAGCGTATCAGCCACGTGATCAATTACGATATCCCCTATGACACAGAAGCCTACGTTCACCGCATCGGTCGAACCGGCCGAGCCGGACGCTCTGGCGAAGCTATTCTCTTTGTTACACCACGGGAAACCCGACTACTCAAAGCCATTGAGCGAGCTACCCGGCAGCCTATTGAATCCATGCAGGTACCCAGCGCTAAAGAAATCAACCAACAACGTATCCAGCGCTTCAAACAAGACATTGCCGATACCATAGCGAACGAAAACCTGGCAACTTACGATCAACTGCTTACCGAATTTCAACAGGAGCAGGATGCAAACCCCATGCAGATTGCGGCGGCGCTTGCCGCTATGTTGCAAGGTAAAAGCTCTTTGCTACTGAGTGAAAAAGCCCCCCCAAAACAGTCACGTCAGGAAAGACCGGAACATTCAAACAGAGAAAAACCCGCTAGAAGACGTAAAGACGCATCGTCCGGAAAACCAGCGGAGAATTCCCGGGCAACGCCAAACAAAACACTGCGCAAGAAACCACTGCCTTCATCAAAGGTTATCCCTCTACGAGATTATCCAGACATTGAGCTGGAACGCTTTACGCTGCAGGTCGGTGCCGAACATGGTGTTCAACCGGGTAACATCGTGGGAGCAATCGCCAATGAAGCAGATATAGAAAGTTGCTACATCGGTCATATCGAAATCATGGACAACTTTAGTACCGTAGACCTGCCCGCAGAAATGCCAAAGGATATTTTTGAGATACTGAGAAAGGCTCGCGTCTGTGGTCAAAGCTTAGATATTGAGCGCTATAAACCCGGCAAGACCTCAGACGAGAGCGACAAATCTGACGCCAAAATATCTAAAAAGAAACCCTCTTCTGACAAAAAGCCTGGTGCCAAAAAACCGGCCGCTAAAAAGCTTTCTGATAAAAAAACTTCCGGGGAAAAATTCCAGGGTAAGAGCTTCTCTGAGAAAAGGATCGAAAAAGAACGAATTGCCGCGAGTAAAACAGCGGATAGTAAAACCAAAGACAGTAGTGCCCCGGCTAAACGAAAAACCCTGAAGAAAAAGTTACCTGAGAACTAGGGTGTAGTAGGCCAGGCCCCAAAAACTAAGCGCAACTCGTATATAAATGACCAAATACAAGGTGTAAAGCCTGATCTTGCCCCGCACATGCAGTCTCCGTAACAGGAACATACTACGGCGCGTAGCCGATTGACTCACCAGCCACTTTACACCAAAATCAACTCAATCCTGGTGACGTAGACAAAACATGGCAAGCTCATTACAAGATCAATTGCAAAAAAGTGGCCTTATTAATGCCAAAAAAGCTAAAACAGTTAAAAAAAATAAACGTAAAGTTGAAAATGCACGGCGCAAATCTGGACAAACTCATGTTGATGAGACAAAACAACTCATACAGCAAGCAAACACGGAAAAGCAAATAAGAGATAAGCAACTTAACGACCAGAAAAACCAGAAAGTGCAACGCAAAGCTATAGCCGCACAAATCAAACAGTTAATTGAAATGAATATGATTTCGGCCTCCGGTGAGGAGCCGTTCAGTTTTTCAGATGGCAAATACATTAAACGTATCTACGTTACCAGGGATCAACAGGATCGTTTAAGTCGAGGTGTTTTTAGTATTGTTAAGCTAGGTGATAAATATGTGATTGTACCGACCCCGGTAGCAGATCGTATTGCTGAGCGCGATCCTACTCGCATAATTTTCAAGGCTGATAAAAG
>JAUUYV010000087.1 GCA_030590275.1 Porticoccaceae bacterium | reverse complement strand
GTGGTCAGCGATAGCGAACTTACCCGAGCCGGAGATAGGAGAGAAGGACTCCACCTTGTTGCTGATCAACTTACCGATGCGCAGTCCCGAGATGGAAGGTATATTTCCTGGCGAGAACATATCATTGATGATTCCCAACTGGGTAAAACCAACATTGAGGGCAGCGATGGGCTGGCTATGGCAGACCTCGATGGCGACGGCTATCTTGATATTGTATCGGTACACGAAGCGGATACGTCCTACGATGGAATTCCAAAAGGAAAAATTCGGATTGCCTATGGAACCGGAGAGCCCAATCAGTGGGAGCTTGCAACGCTCGGTGAGGGGCCGGAAGCCGGTGGCGCGGAAGATCTTGCCATCGGCGACGTAAATGGCGATGGACACCCGGATATTATCGCTGCCTGTGAACTTGCACATCTGATTTATTTTCAGAACCCTGGCAAGGATATACGTACATCGCGCTGGAAAAGAATCATTCCAGAGATCACCACAGGGCGGGGGTCTTTTATTCGGGTCTTTGTTGCCGACTTAACGGGAAATGGCCGTTTAGAAGTGCTTAGTCCGAACAAAGGCGCCCAGAACCCAGATATTAACAGTGGTGATCTTAAAGCGATTTCGTGGTTTGAACTAAACGGTGACCCACTGCTGAATGCGAGTTGGCAAGAACATGAATTAACCCGAATTCGCTGGCCCATAAATTCGCAGCCTGTGGATCTTGATGGTGACGGGGATTTTGATGTTGTCGGTGGCTCCGTAGCCGAGGCGCGCATCATGTGGTTTGAAAATAACGGCAATAAAACCCAAACCTCTTTTACGGAGCGGCCAATTAATGTGGTAGGTACTGCCATTCCGAGCGAGCGTCGACCGGAGTGGGCGGCGGGCAATGATGGCGCTTTAGTGCCCGGCTTTAACATGAGTTTCGCCGATCTCAACGACGATGCCCGTTTGGACATTGTGCTGGCTGAATTCTTTGATACCCTGGTTTGGCTGGAACAACCGGAGCACATAACAGGCGCCTGGATACTCCACTCAATAGGTAGTTTCTGGCCCGATATGCTGGCGGGCCTATCCCTTGCAGACATTAATGATGATGGTCGGCTGGATGTCATTACCGGTGGTTACAGTCGTGGCCCAAGGGATAGAGACGGAGGCGTGACATTAAATGATCGACTAGGTCGCCTTGCCTGGTTCGAACAGCCTGAAGATGTGAGCGGGGTTTGGAAGCGTCACGATATATCACGGCGTAAGCGCGGCATGTTTGATCAATTCATTGCTCGTGATCTGGATAACGACGGCGATGTTGATTTTTTATCGACGCGGGGAAACAGCGCGCCCTTCGATGGCGTATTCTGGCTGGAACAGGTTCGTACGAAAAAGCCGATCAAGGTATTTGAGAGAGCAAGAAAGCAAGACAGTGCTGAAATGGCTCTGCCTCCTGAAGCTAAAATCTAGATAAAAATTCTGCCAGGAAAAATCACCATAATACAATAAACGAAAAGACTAATTAGACGCCTTCGGGCCTTTATTAACGTGATTTATTAATAAACCTTTGGTTAATTCTGCAGGAAAAGTTAAGCGTTTTGTGTTTCGCCTCGCTCACTTTTGTATCCAGACTTAGCCAGTGGCTGCTTTAGTAAAAATAATGTATTTATGATAGATTCAGCGGCAACAGGCCACACACTTTCAAAATAAGAGTTATTTAACCAAAGGGGGGTCGGTTTCCGTTATATTTTGTCTTTAGCCAAACAACAATATTTAAATGGATTAAGCTGTTGTTTTCACAAGGATTGACCAATGAGTAAAAGGATTTATCTGACAGTTTTAGCTTTAATTTTCTCCGCAACCATTGCGTTACCGCAATTATTACTGGCTGAATCTCAGGAAAATAAAAGGTACTGGATAAAATTTGAGAGAGGCGCAGGCGATAAGATTCGTGCCGCATTACAGCAGTTTAATACTAAAACCCATTACCGATTTGAATCATTGAACGCGTATTCGGTATCCATGTCCGAAGCAGTTAAAAACAAACTCGAAAAAAATCCTCATGTTCTCCTGGTTGAAGAAGACCCAAAACGATACCCGATGGGGCAAACGGTAACATGGGGTGTAGAGGCAATTCAGGCGCTCGATATTTGGGATGCCGATGATGATGGTTTCATCGATCCTGATGCACCAACGGGTAGTGGCCGTATGGTTTGTATCATAGATTCAGGTCTATACACAGGCCATGAAGAATTTTCTGGCGTACCTATAGTGGGTGGCTACCCGGAAGATGCCTGGAACGAGGATAGTTGTGGTCACGGTACCCATGTAGCTGGAACCATTGCTGCGGCAAATAATGATAAAGGTGTCGTAGGAGTTACGCCGGGATCAACTTCACTTTATATCGTTAAAATTTTCGACGGCGAAAAGTGCAGTCCGAGTTTTAGCTCTACCGTCGTCAAGGCCGCACAAATTTGCGCATCTGTCGGCGCAAACGTGATCAATATGAGTTTAGCGGGAAAGGTTAGTAGCTTTACAGAAAGGAGAGCATTTCAGGCTTTGTACGATCAAGGGCTGTTGTCGGTCGCAGCAGCGGGAAACGATGGTAGTGAGGCAAAGTTCTACCCGGCATCCTACGATAGCGTCATGTCGGTGGCAGCAATAGACAGTTACAATTGGGTGGCACCGTTTTCACAAAGAAACTCCCAGGTAGAAATTTCAGCCCCAGGTGTCGCAGTAACAGGCTCAGTACCTTATTTAGCCAGTCTCGATATTGGCGGTATAAGGTACTTAGGTAGTGCGATAAAAAATACAGGAACCACCGGGGCTGGCGGAGTGAATGGCCCATTAGTGGACGGTGGTTTCTGCGAAACTGGCGGCAGTTGGCTTGGGAAAATCGTAATGTGTGAGCGGGGAGTTAACACGTTTTTCGAAAAGCTTAGCTCCGCTGAAGCGGCTGGGGCTGTCGGTGTAGTAATTTATAATAATGTGTCTGGTGAGTTTGTTGGCACGCTTGGGTTTGGTAATGTATCGGCTATCCCCGCAATTTCTTTGAGCCAGGTCGATGGGCAAACGCTATTAAGCGAGGTGGATAATTCTGCAACTCTGGTGAAAAGCTCCCTTGCCAATGGTTACGAAACATGGAATGGCACCTCTATGGCAACTCCCCATGTGGCGGGAGCGGCGGCACTAATTTGGAGTTCGAACCCATCGCTAAGCAACGTTGAAATACGTGACGCTTTAACATCTACCGCTCTGGATTTGGGCACTAGCGGAAGGGATAACTCATATGGCTTTGGGCTAGTGCAGGCTTATGATGCATGGGAAGCTTTGGGGATGGGAGATGGTGGAGGTGATGTAACGCCTCCGGTTATTAGTAATGTTAGCGCACAAAAAATATTTGGAAGGTGGTTTAAAATCGAATGGACAACAAATGAACCCGCCACATCCAAAGTTATCACTGACTGCTGTGGTGAGTTTACTAGTGATGCTTTGCTTACATCACACAAGAGGGTTTTTCGTGGTACTAAAGGCCTTCTTTATACCTTTTCTGTTGAATCCAGAGACGGAGCCGGGAATACTCAAATAGATGGGCCGTATCAGTATCAAAATTAAATGTTTGGTTTTAAATCAGGGCGGCTTATGAGCTGGCAAACAACCCGTGGAGCTTACCCTGCTTCCCGCATGCGACGTACTCGGAGTAGTGTATTCACGCGACGACTGGTTCGGGAGTCACGTCTTACCGTAGATGATCTTATTTATCCGGTATTTGTATTGGAGGGTGAAAACCAGAGAGAGCCCATAGCCTCCATGCCGGGAATCGAGCGGCTGACTATTGATCTGCTGGTGGATGCCGCCGTGGAGTATGTCGAATTAGGTATTCCCGCCACCGCTCTGTTCCCCGTGATTCCCACTGACAAAAAATCCCTCGAAGCGGAAGAGGCTTATAACCCGGAGGGCCTGGTACAGCGAGCGGTGCGAGCGCTGAAGGCGGCACACCCGGATCTGGGAGTGATTACCGATGTGGCTTTAGACCCGTTCACCACCCATGGGCAGGATGGAATTGTTGGCACTGAGAACAGGGAAAAGGGTTATGTGCTGAATGATGTCACCGTAGAAGTACTAGCTAGACAGGCGCTTTCCCATGCTGAAGCTGGTGCCGATATGGTTGCGCCTTCCGATATGATGGATGGACGTGTTGGAGTTATTCGCGCTTTGCTGGAGTCGAAAGGTCATCACAATACCTTGATACTCGCTTATTCTGCCAAGTACGCTTCAAGCTATTACGGGCCATTTCGCGATGCTGTGGGTTCGACAGATAATCTAAAAGGTGGCGATAAATACAGCTATCAAATGGATCCTGGCAACAGCGATGAAGCTCTGCACGAATGTGCTCTCGATCTGGCGGAGGGCGCGGATATTATTATGGTTAAACCGGGTATGCCTTACCTTGATATTGTAAGGCGGGTAAAAGATGAGTTACGTGTGCCAACCTTTGTTTATCAAGTTAGTGGCGAATACGCCATGCACAAAGCAGCCAGTGCGAACGGGTGGCTCGATGAAGAGGCGGTGATGATGGAGTCATTGCTGGCTTTTAAGCGCGCGGGAGCTGACGCTATTTTGACATATTTTGCGGTTGACGCCGCCCGTCTGTTAGCGCGTTAAAATAATCTTGACCGAGCCATTCAGCGATATTGGGGGAGGTGGTTCCACACTGTTGGTGGCGGATGAAAACTGCTCTGAAGCTCTCCTTAGTACCTTACCCCAATCGGTTGAAGTATTAACTAACCGCTGGGGGCTGTATCTGCACGCGCAGCATTGCGGCTTGATTGCTTACTTTAGTGATTTCGATTTTTCGCCAGTGGAATTGCCTAAAAAGGCTATTTATTACCGCGTCTCCAAAGAAAAACCAGTTACTCACCATGTG
The DNA here is from genome assembly GCA_030590275.1 of Porticoccaceae bacterium. Next base: position 2,253 of record JAUUYV010000087.1, on the reverse strand, counting down.
ATTAAGTCCAGTTTTGATTTTCTGGAAACTGATGGGAGGCTATTTTTGTGGGGAGAGAAAAAAGCCGGGATTAAAACTTACAGCAAAAAGGCAAACGCTTTATTCTCCTGTGCCGTTCAAGCGCGTAAGTCTGGTGCCGACTACGTGGTGGTTCTGGAAAAAACCCTGGGCGTTCCCGGCGAATTGCCAGTCAATAAAACGACACCGAAAAATAAAAAGACATCGGGAAAAACGCCTGGTAATCCCGGTGGTGGTATAAATAATACGCCTGATAGTTACCTCGATGACAAGGATTACACCCAGCTGCGATCAGTGTTTGAGTTTCAGGGGGAGGCACTATTCACAAAACCGGGCTTATTTGGTTGGGGAAAACTTGATCGGGGTAGCTCCTTATTAGTCGATCAGCTGGCTAATTTTTTTTCGAGTTTATAGCCGCCGCCTGAAAAGCTGTTGGACCTGGGTTGCGGCTATGGTTTGTTGAGCGCCGCTGCCGCTAGTTGTGGTGTCCCCAGCGTGACAGCTGTCGACAATTGTGCGGCCGCGGTCCTGGCGTGCAAAAAAAACCTGCTGGAACCCTGCCAAATATTATACGAGTCGGCAACAAAAGCGCTTGCCAATAAAAATGATTTTAGCGGAAGGGTAGTCGCCGCTGATTGTCGAATGCCTTATCGGGAAGATTTTAAAGAGCGAGTAGGTAATGCCTATGATGTGGTGCTGTGTAACCCGCCATTCCATCAAGGTTTTGACACCGAGCGGGCACTGACCGAAGCTTTTTTAAACACGGCGGCGGAGGCACTTAAACCCGGTGGCTCGGCATTGTTTGTTACTAATCGCTTTATTTCCCTGGAAAAAATCGCAGCGCAGTTTTTCACGGGTATTGAAACAGTCGATGAAACCCGCGAATTTCGTGTTACTGCACTGAAAGGTGTAAAAAGGTAACGAGCGAAAAAGTAGTTCTAAAGTTTAAGGTGTGCTGGCTCTGTCTCGTAGCGTTTCCAGCGCATACCGGATCGATGTACCTGTCGAACTTAAGGCGATTCCTTTTAGCGCCATCTGTTGTGCAAGAGCGTATTGCTGCTTGGCAAAATAAGAGCTACCCAGTACCAGGTACACTTCCGGATGACGGGAATCAATGCGTTGGGCGCGCTCCGCAAAAGCAATAGCGGTGTCGTATTGGTCGTTATTGTGGGCGTCCCAGGCGCTACCCAGGAGCGTAGCAACAGCATCGGGGGCCACCTGAGGCCGAGTTTTTATCGGTTCGATAGCTGTTGGTGCTGGTTTATCCACGGCTTCGGGCCTGGGATAAGTTCCTGATTGTGGGTAGGTGGTGGGAGCTCCATCCGGCGGTGTTGGCATCAGGATGACTGGAGCGCGGGGTCCCTGGTAAGTCGGTGCGCAGGCGTTGAGTACTAGCATGAGTGCCGTAGCGGACAGGAATTTGGTCGAGGTTTCCGTATTTGATGGTTTGAGCTTAGTCCACATAGTTTTTCCAGTTTGCTGTAAGCATTAAGAGATTCATTGTATTTGTAACCAACGCCGCACCCAGTCCGCTACGTTTTTATCGAAGGAGCGTTGACACGGGGAGCTAAGCGAAGGCTCCGAACCGACAATAAAGGGTACGTAGCGAGCGTCGGGACAACCTTCTTTAGATGCCAGACCACTAGTCGGGTCATACCAGGAGTAGCTCACACCTTCGGGTTGTGCGAAGGGGATTGAACGGTTATCGAGCCCCGACATAATTTCGCTCCAGGCCTGCAACGCGCCGGATCCCCCTGTAATCGGTGTTGGACCATTATTGTCTCGGCCCACCCATACCACCGTCAGGTAGTTTCCGCTAAAACCAGAGAACCAGCTGTCGCGCTGGTCATTAGAGGTACCAGTTTTACCGCCCACCACCAGGGAATCCGGGAGTTGGTAATAAGCGCTTTTGCCGGTGCCCTCGCGCATCACTACCTGGAGAGCATAGTGAAGCAAGTGCATAGTTGCCGGGCTAAAACGCTTTTCGACCTCGAAGGGGTAATGCGTTAATGGTTCACTGGCGGGGCCATACACGGCGCTGATGGCTCGTAAAGGAGTATAAAACCCTTCTGCGGAAATGGTGTGGTAAATGTTAGCGACTTCGAAGGGTGTCATGGCAATCCCGCCGAGCAAGAGAGCGGGTACTTCGGCCATGTCGCCTTCGAAGCCGAGTCGACGTATTACCCTGGCAACGTTTGCCACACCGATATCGAGACCGAGTCTGGCCGTGGCCTG
>JAUUYV010000016.1 GCA_030590275.1 Porticoccaceae bacterium | reverse complement strand
GAGTATTAGTCCGGGTGGAGCCACCCGCACCATAGGTCACCGAAAAAAACTCCGGGCCAAATGCAGCAAGCTCACCCCGAACTTTTACCAATTTCTCTTTGCCTGCTTCGGTTTTGGGTGGAAAAAACTCGAAGCTGACAGGCACCAGGCTAGTCATAATTACAATTCACAGTCATTTTCGGTCAAAAACTTGAGGGAGAACAAGCTCAAACTTAATAGCGATAAGTTTCAGACTTATAGGGACCATTAATAGGTGTATTAATATATTTTGACTGCTCGGGCGTCAGTTTGGTGAGTACGCCGCTAAAGCCTTTCACCATATGGGCGGCCACTTCTTCATCCAAATAACGAGGTAGTACTTCTACCGCTAGTAATTTCTTTTTGACCACATCGTTTTGATCTGCATAGCGCTCGCCATACAAATAGATTTGCGCGAGCACCTGGTTAGCAAAAGAGCCATCCATGATCCGGCTTGGATGACCCGTGGCGTTACCCAGATTCACCAAACGCCCCTCAGACAGCAGAATCAAATGATCACCACCCGCCAGCTCTTTAGATTTACCGCGATACACTTTATGTACCTGGGGTTTTATTTCTTCCCAGGCCCAGTTTTCGCGCATAAAAGCGGTATCAATTTCATGATCAAAGTGGCCAATATTGGAAACCACACACCCGGGTTTTAAGGCTTTCAACAGATTACTGTCACACACTTTACAGTTGCCTGTAGCCGTGACCACCAGGTCAATCATGCCGAGTAAATCGCTATCAATACATGCGGCTTCACCGGTATTCACACCATCTGTATACGGTGAAACCACCTCAAAACCATCCATACACGCCTGCATGGCACAGATGGGATCAATCTCGGTAACACGAACAATCATGCCTTCCTGACGCAAAGATTGGGCCGAACCCTTACCCACGTCACCATAACCAATCACCAAAGCGCGCTTGCCAGACAATAAATGATCGGTGCCTCTCTTAATCGCATCGTTCAGGCTGTGGCGACAACCGTATTTATTATCATTTTTAGATTTAGTCACCGAATCATTCACATTAATGGCAGGTACTTTTAATTCCCCCGACTCCAACATCTCATTCAAACGGATAACCCCAGTGGTGGTTTCCTCAGTGACCCCATGGACATTTTCCAGCACACCAGGATAGTCCTTATGCAGCACCGCGGTAAGATCGCCGCCGTCATCCAGCACCATATTAGCGTCCCAGGGCTTACCATCCTCCATGATAGTTTGCTCCAGGCACCACTCGTATTCCTCTTCGGTTTCACCTTTCCAGGCAAAGACTGGAACACCACTCGCTGCTATCGCTGCTGCTGCGTGATCCTGTGTAGAAAATATATTACAGGAAGACCAGCGCACCTCTGCCCCCAGGGCCACCAGTGTTTCTATTAACACTGCAGTCTGGATAGTCATATGAATACAACCGAGGATCTTAGCGCCTTTGAGCGGCTGAGTATTACGGTATTGCTCACGAAGCGTAAGCAGGGCTGGCATTTCGGATTCAGCGATTTCGATTTCCCGGCGCCCCCAGTCAGCGAGATTAATGTCAGCAACTTTATAGTCTGAAGCCTGTACTTCAGCTTTTGCAAAATCTGTCATCAGATATTCCTCAACAAGTTCTATTTACAATCCGGCTCGGAGTGCTTCGGCTTTATCGGTACGCTCCCAGGTAAATTCAGGTTCTTCACGCCCAAAGTGGCCATAGGCAGCAGTTTTTCGATAAATAGGCCGCTTAAGATCGAGCATGTCCATCAGGCCTTTGGGACGCAAATCGAAATGTTCGCCTACCAGTTTCACAATGTCCGCATCGGGCAAGCTGCCAGTGCCATAGGTATTAATAGAAATCGACGTGGGTTCGGCCACACCAATGGCGTAGGAAACCTGAATTTCACAACGCTCCGCGAGCCCAGCTGCAACAATGTTTTTTGCGACATAGCGCCCAGCATAGGCCGCCGAACGATCAACTTTCGACGGATCTTTGCCAGAAAAAGCACCACCGCCATGATGAGCCATACCACCATAGGTATCGACAATAATTTTTCGCCCGGTCAGTCCACAGTCTCCCATTGGCCCACCGATAACAAACTGTCCGGTAGGGTTAATGTGATAACGGGTGTTTTGATGAAACCACTCCGACGGTAATATCGGTTTGATGATTTCTTCCATCACCGCTTCCTGGAGGTCGGCGAGTGAAATATCTGCACTGTGCTGAGTCGAGAGCACTACGGCATCCACAGCCACCGGTTTGCCCTGTTCATAACGTAAGGTAACCTGGCTTTTGGCATCGGGTCGCAACCAGGGCAATACCTTTTGTTTGCGCAAATAGGCCTGCCGCTCCACCAAACGATGCGCATAATAAATGGGAGCGGGCATCAGCACCTCAGTTTCGTTGGTGGCATAACCAAACATTAAACCCTGATCGCCGGCACCCTGTTCCTTTTCCTCGCCCTCATCCACACCCATGGCAATGTCGCCCGACTGCTTGCCAATGGCGTTAATGACAGCGCAGGTGGCGCCATCAAAGCCCACATCAGAACTATCATAACCAATATCGATAATAACTTGACGTACGATATCCTCGAGATCGACATACGTATTAGTACGCACTTCTCCGGCAATAATCGCAATGCCAGTTTTCACCATAGTTTCCACCGCGACGCGGGAATGAACGTCATCTCTCAACATGGCGTCGAGCACCGCGTCGGAGATTTGATCCGCCATTTTATCTGGATGACCTTCTGATACAGATTCAGAAGTGAAGATTTCATATTGACTCATTGGTATTTATCCTCGCAATAAGATTGAACATTAGAACTATAAAAGTATCTGGATTTTATGTTATCGATGGCTTGTAAAATTGCCGAAGTTGTATTCGAAACCCATTACGCAACGCCAGGTACTGACTGTCACCATCGGTTAAACCTGCTGCAAGCGCCCACTGGTTCAGGGCCTCCGGTTCAAACCCGAGCCACACATCACCACAAGCTTCCCTGACCCAATCCTGATCATGCTCGCATAGCTCAGTGACTAACAAAACACCCTTTTCATTTAACATTTGATAAATATCTTTAAATATTTTCCCCGGCGAAGAGATATGGTGCAACACCATGTTAAGTGTCACCACATCCGCAGAAAGCCCCTGCTTTATTGCGACCACCGTATCACCGTGAACAAACCGGATATTGCCAAGTGCTTTACGATTGGCAAAATGTTGAGCTTTCGCGAGCATGACTTCAGAGTTATCCAAAGCAATAACTTCATCAAACTGGGATGACAGCGCCGCCAATAACTCGCCTTCGCCAGGACCAATTTCTATAACGCTTGCAGCTTTACCCATTCCCGTTGAAATGACAGCATCCAGAGAGTGCACAATCAACTCTCCATACTGCTCATAACTGGCGATCAGATCCTGCTGTTCACGAAATTTTTCAGCATTAGCTCGAAAAAAGGCCTGGGAACGCCCGGCTCGTGCCTGCTGTTCAGCACTCAAGCGGCTTGCCACCCTGTTATCGATGTCACAGTGATCGATCTGGGAGAATATTTGCTGTCGTAACTCATCCAAACCGCCATCCTGCCTGGGGGACCGGCGGTAATAGATGTAAGTCCCTTCGCGGCGAGTCTTCACCAATCCGGCCCTTGCCAGAATTTTAAGATGGTGGCTCAGCGCCGGTTGCCGAACCTTCAGAATCCGACATAACTCTAATACTCCAAAAGCATCCTGCGCCAATAACTGCAGTATCTGGAGCCGCAAGGGATCACCTGCGGCCTTACAAAGGGCCGTCACACCGGCAGAGTTGGCCGTTAACGAGGGGCTTTGGGCTTTAGCGATGGTCATCACAGGTCGAGACCTTACAGGTTTATTTTATCTTAATCAAAATTTATTGATATAGATGCTAACTGCTTCGCGCTAAATTCTAATGTCAGCGTCCCGCCTTTACTGGCGGTCCGGAGTACGGGACAATAGCGGGCTTCAATTCATACGGTATTCAAGCAATAGTGGCGCCGTTCAAGCCTTATTCTCTTTGGGCGTGCCGAAACCCGGTCATCGCAAGTGCTCGCCGTAAGTCACAATGCGAGTTACGGCCTTACTATCGGCAAATGTGATAGCTACAGATTTGTATACCTACATAATATGACTACCAATCCGGAGCAGACTTTCAATGTCCGACCGTCGTAAGCTAGCCAATGCCATCCGTGCCCTTAGTATGGATGCTGTACAACAAGCCAACAGCGGCCATCCCGGTGCTCCCATGGGCATGGCCGACATTGCAGAAGTGCTGTGGAACGATTATTTGAACCACAACCCGAACAACCCGGACTGGGCCAACCGGGATCGCTTTGTACTCTCCAATGGGCATGGATCGATGCTGCTGTATTCCCTGCTCCATCTCAGCGGCTACGAGCTACCGATGTCGGAGATTAAAAACTTCCGACAGTTGCATTCCAAAACCGCGGGACACCCGGAATACCGAGAAACCCCTGGCATTGAAACCACCACCGGGCCTCTGGGCCAGGGTTTAAGTAATGCGGTAGGCATGGCTCTGGCAGAAAAAATTCTCGGCGCACAATACAACCGCCCCGGTCACGAGGTGATCGACCACCACACCTATGTCTTTCTCGGCGATGGCTGTCTGATGGAAGGTATCTCTCACGAAGTGAGTTCCCTCGCTGGCACTCACAAACTCGGCAAATTAATCGCCTTTTACGACGACAACGGTATTTCCATCGACGGCCAGGTGGAAGGCTGGTTTACTGATGACACCCCCGCTCGCTTCGAAGCCTACGGCTGGAAAGTAATCCCCGACGTCGATGGCCACGACGCCGAATCGATTAAAGCCGCCATTGAACAAGCTCGAGGGGAAACGGATAAACCCACATTGATTTGCTGCAAAACCATCATTGGTTTTGGCTCTCCCAGCAAAGAAGGTAAGGAAAGCTGTCATGGAGCACCACTCGGTGTGGAGGAGATTACCCTTACCCGAGAAAAGCTGGGCTGGAATTACGGGCCTTTTGAAATCCCAGACGACGTTTATGCGGGATGGAATGCGGCCGACAAAGGCGCAACGGCAGAAAACGCCTGGCAGGTGCAGCTTGAAAGCTACCGCAGCGCCCACCCAGACTTATCCGAGGAATTAGAACGCCGACTCAAAGGCACGCTCCCCGCCGCTTTTACTGAGAGTGCACAGGCTTACGTCGAAGAGTGCCAACAAAAAGGCGAATCCCCGGCCACTCGTAAAGCCTCGCAAAATTGTCTGGATGCCTATGGGCCCCTACTACCAGAATTACTAGGCGGTTCCGCCGACCTGGCCGGCTCCAACAACACGATTTGGAAAGGTTGCGAGGATATCTCCGCCGATGACGCTAGCGGCAACTATTTATATTACGGTGTACGCGAATTCGGCATGGCGGGCATCATGAACGGCATCGCCCTGCACGGCGGTTTTATTAACTACGGCGCGACCTTTTTAGTATTTATGGAATACTGCCGCAACGCGGTGCGCATGGCCTCATTGATGCGACTAAAAAGCATTTTTGTATTCACCCACGATTCCATCGGCCTTGGCGAAGACGGCCCGACTCACCAGCCCGTCGAACAATTAACCAGCTTGCGCAGCACCCCAAACCTTAATACCTGGAGGCCCTGCGATGCGGTGGAATCCGCCGTAGCCTGGAAATCGGCCATCGAACGTAACGACGGCCCTACTTCACTGATTTTTACCCGTCAGGGTTTACCTCACCAGCCGCGTTCATCAGAGCAGCTCGCCGCAGTAGCGAAAGGTGGCTACACCCTGGTCGATTGCGATGGCACTCCCGATATTATTTTCATTGCCACCGGCTCAGAAGTGCAATTAGCCGTGGCAGCGGCCGACATACTCAGCACTAAAGGCCACAAAGCCCGCGTAGTGTCTATGCCTTGTTGCGAGGCTTTCAATAACCAGGATGAGTCTTACCGGGAAGCAGTGTTACCAACCGGTGTTCGTAAACGCATCGCGATAGAAGCCGCCCATAAAGACTACTGGTACAAGTATACGGGTCTCGACGGTGCCGTGATTGGCATGGACACCTTTGGGGCCTCTGCACCCGGTGGCCAATTGATGGAGTACTTCGGCTTTACCGTCGATAAAGCCGTCGCAACGGCGGAATCACTGTTCGGCTGATGACCGTGCAGACACGACACAAATGACTATTCTCCGATGACACTTCTCCGATGACACTGCGCCTCGCCATCAACGGTTACGGCCGCATCGGTCGCAGCGTTTTGCGAGCTCTGGTGGAACGCAAACTACTGGATGAACTCCGCGTGGTCGCGGTCAATGAACCCGCCGATCTCGATACCATTGTTTACCTTACCCGTTACGACTCCACCCAGGGGCGCTTTCCCGCTCAGGTAAAAGCTGATAACGGTGAACTCCACATCGGAGACTGGCCGATAGCAGTGAGTCATATCGAAACCACCGTCGACTTACCCTGGGCACGACATAACATCGACGTAGTGCTGGAGTGTTCCGGCGCATTTTCCGACCGACAAACGGCAGAACAACATTTAGATGCTGGCGCAAAACGAGTGTTATTTTCTCAACCCGCCTCGCCGGATATCGACGCGACGGTGGTTTATGGCATTAACCACCATCAACTGAACGCGGAACACACCATCGCCTCCGCAGCCTCGTGTACCACTAACTGTGTTGTCCCGGTGATTAAGACACTCCACGATGCTCTGGGTGTGGAAGCCGGGGTTATCACCACCATTCACTCGGCCATGAACGATCAGCCGGTACTGGACTCCTACCACCACACCGATTTACGCAAGACCCGCGGAGCCATTCAATCCATTATTCCCGTCGACACCGAGCTCGCCAAGGGCATTGATCGAGTGTTACCAGAATTGGCCGGGCGTTTTCAGGCCCAGGCCATGCGCGTACCCACACAAAATGTCTCTGCGATTGATCTGTCGATACAGGTGAAACAGGACACCAGCGAAGAGGAAGTGAATCGATTTCTGCACCGCGCCGCTATCGACCAGTTAAGTGGCGTATTGGCCTATACAGAAGAACCCCTGGCTTCCTGTGACTTTAACCACGACCCTCACTCTGGCATTGTCGATGCTAGCCAGACCCGGGTTGCCGGAAAGCGTTTAGTTAAGGTCCTAATATGGTTTGATAATGAATGGGGTTACGCCAACCGGATGGTGGATATTCTTCGGCACTGGCGGCCGATGATTTTGAACCTCAACCATAGCCAGGACTCTTCTGTCTAAGACTCAGTTAAAATAGGAATATAGAAAAACCTAAAACTGTTATATACGCACCTGCAAAATTGGAACACATCAAGTAGCGACAACACCATGCCCGTAAAACTAATGACCAGGCTCGATCTAAGCGACAAGCGTGTACTTATTCGCGAAGATCTTAACGTACCCATCAAAGACGGAAGAGTAACTTCCGATGCGCGCATTCGCGCAGTCCTGCCCACCCTGCAATTAGCACTGGAAGCCGGAGCCGCAGTAATCGTGATGTCTCACCTGGGCCGCCCAGAAGAAGGCCACTACGACCCGGCTTTTTCCATGGTGCCAGTCGCCAAACATTTAGGTACCTTGTTGGGTCGCCGGATTTCCGTCATCGATAAGTGGCTTGAATCCGGTGTGGATGTTGTACCAGGCGAACTGGTGCTGCTCGAAAATGTACGCTTTAACAAAGGCGAGAAAAAAGATGATGATGATCTCGCTCGCGCCTACGCAGAGCTTTGCGATATTTTTGTGATGGATGCCTTTGGCACGGCTCACCGAGCCCAGGCCTCCACCCATGGTGTAGCAAAATATGCGCCCATAGCGTGTGCCGGACCGCTACTGGCCGGCGAACTAGAAGCTCTGGACAAAGCTCTGGCTAAACCTGCTCGACCTCTGGTGGCAATTGTTGCCGGTTCTAAAGTATCCACAAAGCTGAAAGTATTAGATGCACTGTCGGAAAAAGTCGATCAACTGATCGTCGGTGGCGGCATAGCGAATACTTTTTTAGCGGCAGCAGGGTTTCCCGTGGGCAAGTCACTGTGCGAAGCAGGTTTAATCCCTGCGGCTAAAAGCCTAATGGCTAAATGCGAAATCCCTCTGCCCGGCGATGTGGTTACAGCCAAAAGTTTCTCCGAACAAGCTCCCGCGGAAACCAAAACCGCCGAGGCAGTAAGCGATGACGATATGATTCTCGATATTGGCCCAGATGCAGCGGGTAAACTTGCCACAATTCTGCAAAAAGCGGGTACTATCATCTGGAATGGCCCTGTGGGTGTATTTGAATTCGACCAGTTTGGTGAGGGTACCCGGATCATTGCAGAGGCCATAGCGGACAGTTCGGCGTTTTCTATCGCCGGCGGTGGCGACACCCTGGCGGCAGTCGATAAATATGGCATCACCGATAAAATCAGCTATATCTCAACCGGCGGTGGTGCTTTTCTCGAATTTGTCGAGGGCAAAGTATTACCGGCAGTCGCGATACTGGAAACACGTGGCGAAGGCCATTAGCAGCACAGCGCTCCTGACTGGAGCCTTTGAGTACAATCGTAAGGAGAACAGATCATGGCTTTAATCAGCATGCGGCAATTGCTAGATCACGCGGCAGAAAATAGCTACGGCATCCCAGCATTTAACGTGAATAACCTGGAACAGAGGCGCGCCATTATGGAAGCAGCCGACGAAAGTGATGCGCCAGTGATTGTGCAGGCTTCGGCCGGGGCACGTAAATATGCCGGAGCGCCGTTCTTACGCCATCTGATTCTCGCCGCTATCGAGGAGTTCCCCCATATTCCGGTAGTTATGCATCAGGACCATGGCACCAGTCCTGCCGTGTGTCAGCGCTCTATCCAGCTGGGGTTTTCCTCGGTGATGATGGACGGTTCCCTGGAAGAAGACGGCAAGACCCCTTCCAGTTATGAATACAACGTCGACGTAAGCCGCAAAGTGGTCGACATGGCTCACTCCTGTGGCGTCTCGGTGGAAGGCGAACTGGGCTGTTTGGGATCTCTGGAAACCGGAGAAGCCGGGGAAGAGGACGGTGTCGGCGCGGCCGGTATTTTGAGCCACGATCAATTATTGACCGACCCGGATGAAGCAGCAGATTTCGTCGCTAAAACCGGAGTCGACGCACTGGCCATTGCCATAGGTACATCCCACGGCGCCTATAAGTTTAGCCGACCACCCACCGGGGATATCCTCGACATCGACCGTATTAAAGCGATCAATGCGCGCATTCCCGATACCCACCTGGTTATGCACGGTTCGTCTTCCGTACCCCAGGAATGGCTAGCAACCATCAATCAGTACGGTGGCGAAATTCCCGAAACCTATGGCGTTCCGGTGGAAGAGATCGTCGAAGGCAGCAAACACGGTGTACGCAAGGTGAATATCGACACCGATTTGCGACTATCATCCACGGGTGCAACGCGGCGTTTCCTGGCCGAAAATCCGAGCGAGTTTGATCCTCGCAAATATCTGGCAGCGGCGACCACGGCAATGAAGGAGATTTGTTTAGCGCGTTACCAGGCCTTTGGCTGCACTGGGAAGGCAAGCAAAATTAAGCCCATGGGTCTGGAGACAATGTTTACACGCTACTCATCGGGCGAACCGGATCAGCGAGTAGACTAGATCCGACCGCGTTCTCGGGTAGTCCTTACAAACTCTGGCGAAGCGCCACGCTGATATCGACCGTCAGGACGTCTCCCAACTCCGCCCGTAAATTATCGCCCGGCTCGATTGGCCCCACGCCATCCGGCGTTCCGGTCAATACCACATCACCGGGCTCAAGGGTAAAGAAGCGACTCATATGACTTATCAGCGGCAATACCGGCCTTAGCATTTTTTTTGTATTACCATCCTGGCGAAGCGTCCCATTTTGATAGAGGCGAATAGTTTGAGCTTGCAGGTCATCAATTTTATCGGGTTTAACAAAAGACGATAGCGGGCAAGCTCCGTCCCAGGCCTTGGCTTTCTCCCAGGGCTGGCCTTTATTTTTAAGTTCGGTCTGCAAACTACGTAACGTTAGGTCGAGGGCCAGGCCAACGCCCACGATACCTTCCTGCGCTTCCGCCTCACTACATTCACTCAAACATCGACCAATCAAAATCGCCATTTCTGTCTCATAATGACAATCACCAAGATCGACCGGGATATTAATATCCCTATCCATCGAAACCAGAGCCATTCGCGGCTTGATAAACAGCAGAGGCTCTGAGCTTTGCTGGCTGTGCATCTCAGCGGCGTGGGCTGCGTAGTTAAGCCCCACACAAACAGCCTTCCCCACGAGTAATGCGCAGGGACTTCCGTCGACAAACTGGTGTTGATATTTTATCGTCATCGATGATGCATCCCTAATCTTGAGTCACCAGGTCAAACACCTGGTTCCGCAACACTTCAATTTCATTAACCAGTTGATGTTGGGCTCCGGGTAAAATATGCACGAGGGCCTTAGGTAATTTATCTCGCAATATTGCCAGATTATCTTCCCAATCGAGAGTCGTATCTTTATCGCCCTGAATAATGGTCACAGGGAAATCACTGCTGGGCAAGGCTTCCAGCTCTTCCGTCCAACGTTTCATCGCGCCCACCCACTCCAGTGGTAAATGCCGACTCTGCAAGGGATCTGCGTGCTGGACAAACTCCACAAAACCCTGATCCGCAGAATTTGACACGAAATTCCTTCCTATTTTCTTTAAAAACCGGTGAGCCACCAGGTAAATCATACGATTAAAACCCCAGTAGCGGGGATGCACCAGCGGGGCTAACAAGGCAATCTGCCTAAAGGTATAGGGCTCTTTATCCTTTTGCAGTTCTTCTTCCAGTAAGTGTTTCAATACGATCGCGCCACCAGTGCTTTGGCCAATAGCCCGCCAGGGTTTCGGTAAAAACGAACTAGCACACTCACAAATGGTATCGAATACTTCAACGTAGTGATCGAAACTGGCAACGGTGGCCCGCTCACCATCTGAAATACCATGGCCCGGTAAATCAAAGGCGACCACGTTTGAACCCCGCTCCAGTAAATCCTGAATCAGGTGGCCGTATAAGCCCACGTGGTCGAAATATCCGTGCACGACAAATACAGTATCTTTGGCATCGGGATGCAACCAGTAGTGACAGGCGATGTTATATTTCTCACCACTACTTACCGCGACAGGAATCATGCCCAGATAATGCTGTAATTGGTGAGCAAAGTCCTCGGGATGTAAATGATAGAAACGAAGATAATCTTGAGCAGCCGGCAACTCGACCGTTGATGTGTCCGCAGCGGGATCAAAACAAAGGGCTGGCAGCTGTTCATGCAAGGTCGCTAGCGATTCTGCTGAAATTGTCAGATTTTTCATCAAGTCGTCAAACAGTTGTCATTTAGGGTAATTAAAATTCTTTCTTTTAGAGCAATAAGGTTCTTTGTTTTTGCATAATCCAGTTAAATTCCGTACTTCTCACCAAACTAACTAACCAAACTTGCAAAGCGTCCATCGGCAAGCTGTTAAACCAGGTCATATCGACATTAGCAAATTGTCGGATAAACGGGAATATTGCAATATCTGCAAAACCCGCCTTGCTCCCTGACAAATAAG
>JAUUYV010000006.1 GCA_030590275.1 Porticoccaceae bacterium | reverse complement strand
GGTGGCTCCAATGTGCAGTTTGCGGTTGACCCCTTAACTGGGCGTTTAGTGGTGATCGAGATGAACCCCCGGGTGTCTCGTTCTTCGGCCCTGGCTTCCAAGGCGACAGGTTTTCCCATCGCTAAAGTGGCGGCCAAGTTAGCCGTGGGTTACACCCTCGACGAATTACAAAACGACATTACTGGCGGTGCGACTCCGGCTTCTTTTGAACCTAGCATTGATTACGTGGTGACCAAAGTACCGCGCTTCGCTTTTGAAAAATTCACTCAGGCCAATGCGCTGCTCACTACTCAGATGAAGTCGGTGGGTGAGGTCATGGCCATTGGGCGTACCTTTCAGGAGTCTATACAAAAAGCGCTGCGTGGCCTGGAAGTCGGTGTCAGTGGTTTTGATCCTAAAGTGGATAGCACCACCGAAGATGGTCTGACCAGAATACGCGAAGAATTGTCTTCCACGGGCAGTGAGCGCATCTGGTATGTGGCCGATGCCTTCCGTGCTGGTATTAGTCGGGATGAAATCTATGCTGCCACAGCAATTGATCCCTGGTTTCTGGCCCAGATCGAAGATCTGATCGGTGAGGAAAAAGCGATTGTTGGCACGGCACTGGATTCGCTTGCCGCAGATGAGCTGTATCGGCTCAAGCGCAAGGGCTTTTCCGACCGGCGTTTGGGGGAGTTAGTGGGGCAATCGGAGCAGGCCGTTCGCGCTCGACGTCACCAGCTGAATATTCGTCCTGTTTACAAGCGTGTGGATACCTGCGCCGCAGAATTTGCCACTGATACCGCGTACATGTATTCCACTTACGAGGAGGAGTGCGAAGCTGCCCCCTCGGACAAACAGAAGATTCTGGTGCTGGGGGGCGGGCCAAACCGCATTGGTCAGGGCATTGAATTCGATTATTGCTGTGTCCACGCCGCGTTGGCGATGCGCGAAGATGGTTACGAAACCATTATGGTTAACTGTAATCCTGAAACAGTTTCCACTGATTACGATACTTCTGACCGACTCTACTTTGAGCCGGTTACGCTAGAGGATGTGCTGGAAATTATTCAACTGGAAAAGCCCGTTGGGGTGATCGTTCAGTTTGGTGGTCAGACACCGCTGAAACTTGCCCGAGCTCTTGAGGCCGAAGGTGTACCGATTATTGGCACCACACCGGACGCTATTGATCGGGCGGAAGACCGGGAACGCTTTCAGCAGATGATAGAGAAGCTCGGTTTATTACAGCCGCCTAATGCGACAGTGCGTTCTGCCGAAGCGGCGGTGGAAAAAGCTGAGCAAATTGGTTATCCGCTGGTGGTGCGGCCCTCCTATGTGCTGGGTGGTCGGGCCATGGAAATTGTTTATGGTGAAGATGAGTTACAACGCTACATGCGTGAGGCAGTTCAGGTCTCGGAAGATTCGCCAGTACTGCTCGACTACTTTTTATCCGCAGCCATAGAGGTAGACCTCGATGTGGTTTCCGATGGTAAAGATGTCGTGGTCGGAGCCATCATGGAGCATATTGAGCAGGCGGGTATTCACTCCGGAGATTCTGCCTGTTCGCTACCGCCCTATAGCCTGACTGCTGCGGTACAGGATGAGATGCGGGAAGTGGTTAAGACCATGGCTCGCGAACTTGAAGTAAAAGGTTTGATGAACGTTCAGCTCGCCTGGCAGGACGAAAAAGTGTACGTCATAGAGGTTAACCCGCGCGCTTCGCGCACCGTGCCTTTCGTATCCAAATGCATTGGTGTGTCCTTAGCCAAAGTGGCGGCGCGCTGCATGGCGGGTACCAGTTTGAATGAACAAGGTATTACTGCGGAAATTATTCCCAAACATTTTAGTGTTAAAGAAGCGGTATTTCCGTTTAATAAATTTCCCGGTCTCGACCCCATTCTTGGCCCGGAAATGAAATCTACTGGTGAAGTGATGGGGGTCGGCGTTACCTTTGCCGAGGCCTACGCCAAAGCGCAATTGGGTGCAGGGGATGAAATTCCTGCATCCGGAACAGCCTTTATCAGCGTGAGGGAGCAGGATAAACCCGGTATTGTCGAGGTAGCGCGACGTTTGTCTGCCCAGGGTTTTAAGTTGGTGTGCACCCGAGGAACGGGGCAATTGATCGCAGATGCAGGTATGGAAGTCGAGATAGTCAATAAAGTCACTGAAGGCCGTCCGCATATTGTCGATATGATTAAAAACTTGAAGATCGATCTGATCGTTAATACAACGGAAGGTCGCAAGGCCATTGCCGATTCTGCGACTATTCGTTCTAGCGCGGAGGCTAATGGGGTGTATTACACGACCACATTAGCGGGTGGCAATGCCGTTTGCCAAGCCTTAGCCGAAGATAGTATCGGAACCGTGCGTAGCTTACAGAAATTACAGGGAGAAATAGCATCGTGAGTAAGGTTCCCATGACCGTAAGAGGCGAGGTTAGGTTGCGAGAAGAACTCGAGCAGTTGAAAAAAGTGGATCGGCCTCGCATTGTTCAAGCTATAGCGGAAGCGCGTGCCCACGGCGACCTTAAAGAAAATGCGGAGTACCACGCGGCTCGCGAGCAACAGAGTTTTGCCGAGGGTCGGGTTCAGGAAATAGAAGGTAAATTAGGAAATGTCCAGGTGGTCGACATCTGTAACATTCCACCAAGCGGTAAAGTGATGTTTGGAGTGACCGTCACTATTATTAATGTGGATAGCGATGAACAAGTGACTTACCAGATTGTCGGTGACGATGAGGCTAGTGTGAAAGAGCATAAAATTTCTTACCAGTCACCTATTGCTCGCGCCTTAATTGGTAAGGAGTTAGGGGATATTGCGACAGTGCAGACGCCCTCAGGAATAATTGAATACGAAATTGATGGCATTGAACATAAGTAATTAATTGCCAGATTAAAAGTGGTTTGTTTTTTAACTTTATTGTCGAGGAATCAAGCATGCGTATGCAAAGCCCCCGGGTGAACCCGGTACAGGAGGAGGACTGGAGCGAAGAACAGCGAGCTGTTTTTGGTAGTGCCAAAATGGGTGGCCGTATCCTCAATATCTTCAAGACACTGGCGAATCACCCTAAGCTGGGCAAGCGTTGGTTGGTATTTGCGAACCATATTATGGGCAAATCGACCATATCCTTACGCGACCGAGAGATTTTGATCTTGCGTATTGGGTGGCTGTGCAAGTCGGGTTACGAGTGGGGGCAGCATGTTGTCATTGGTCGCGAGTGTGATCTTAGTGATGAAGAAATGGAGCGCATTAAGCAGGGTGCCGAAGCACAGGGCTGGACAAAAAAAGAAGCTTTGTTATTGAAAGCTACCGATGAATTGCACGAAGATGCATTTATTTCCAATGCGACCTGGGAGGGCCTGCTGGAAAGCTATAACACTGAGCAGCTGATGGATATCGTCTTTACGGTAGGGCAGTACAACCTGGTATCCATGGCGCTTAACACGCTTGGCGTGCAACTCGATGAGGGAATGGTGCTGGATCCTGATCTTACCCGCTAACTAAGCCGTTACTTTTACTGATACCAGTAAAACTTAAATTAGCTGTCCAGGGTGAAGGGTGAATCCTGGGACATAACGAGGAAAAATGATGAATTATTCAGATTACGAACATCTGCTTTTTGAACACAAAGACAATGGCGTATTGTTGATTACCTTAAATCGGCCCGAAGTCATGAACGCTACTAATGGTCGTCTGCATTGGGAGTTGACCAAAATCTGGGACACAGTGGCCGCGGATGATGAGACTAATGTGGTCGTGGTTACTGGAGCGGGCAAAGCGTTCTCAGCGGGCGGTGATCTCACCTGGATTCAGGACATCGTTGGTAACGCCGAGGGTGTGCAGCGTATCCAGAAAGAAGCAGCGGATATTGTCTACCGCATGCTGGCGTTGGAGAAGCCCATTATTTCTGCGATCAATGGTGTGGCCGTTGGTGCTGGTTTGGCGGTTGCGCTGATGGCTGATATCAGTGTTATGTCGGAAACCGCAAAATTTACCGATGGTCACGTCAAACTTGGTGTGGGTGCGGGTGATCACGCCGCGATAGTATGGCCCCTGCTGTGTGGTATGGCTAAAGCCAAATACTATTTGATGACTGCAGAGTTTGTTGATGGTAAGGAGGCGGATCGAATTGGTTTGGTGAGTATGAGCTTGCCTCTGGAGGAGGTTTTACCCAGAGCTATGGCGATAGCGGATCAGCTGGCCGCCGGCGCTCAGCAGGCGATTCGGGGTACTAAAAGCACCTTAAACGGGTGGATTCAGCAGGCTTCCCCAATTTTTGAAAACTCCCTGCGTATGGAAATGCAGTGCTTCTTAAGTGATGATGCAGTGGAAGGCCTTGCTGCGGTGCAAGAGAAACGCGAAGCAAAGTTTCCTTCCGCCAAAGGTAATTAATCGCGCATTATTTGCGGGACTGTTAATAAAAAAAGCCGACATAAAAGTCGGCTTTTTTTATTGTTCTTTCTTTCCGTCTGACTGTTTCCATCTGATCAAGGTGATGGGAGGCTTATTTTTTGCCGACAGACCGCAGTAAATTAGACAGTTTAGGGTTTGGTTTTTTTGATTTGCGAAATAGTAATGCAACACGGCCTACAGTTTGAATGACTTCGGCAGCGCTAGTTTCGCTCAGCTGAGTAATGAGCTGGTTTCGTGTTTCTCGATCCGCGACATTGACTTTTATTTTGATCAGTTCGTGATCTTTCAGTGCTCTTTCTATTTCGTTTAGCACCGTTTCGGAAAGACCTTTGTCGGCCACCGTTACTGTGGGATTCAATTCATGTCCAATACGGCGTAGGTGTTTCTTTTCCTGGTTGCCGAGTAAGGATGTTGCAGTCATGGTTTGTCAGCCTATACTGATAGCGTTTTCATCATTGTACTGTGATGACGGTTTTTTGGCGCTATGAACGAAGGCGCGCGATTCTAGCAGAAAGTATTTGTAAAGTGGCTCTTTCGCCCAAAGTTATAAACACTATGAGTAAATCTAAATCCGGAAGTAGCAGACGTTGGTTGCGAGAGCATGAAACCGACCACTATGTGCAGCAGGCTCGTAAGGATGGGTATCGGTCCCGAGCCAGTTACAAATTACTCGAGCTCGATGCCAAAGATCGCCTGCTTAAACCGGGTATGAATGTTGTCGATCTGGGAGCAGCGCCGGGTGGATGGTCGCAAGTGGCGGCAGGTAAGATTGGCTCAAAGGGGCGGATAATAGCCTGTGATATTTTGCCTATGGATAGCCTGGCGGATGTGGAAATTATCTGCGGGGATTTTACTGAAGATGGGGTGCTACATCAACTCGAAGCGTTGGTGGGGGATGCCTCTATAGACCTGGTGATGTCGGATTTGGCACCCAATATAAGTGGTACCCGGGCAGTAGATCAGCCCAGGTCCATGTATTTGGTAGAGCTGGCCCTGGATTTCGCACTGCAGGTATTAAAACCCGGTGGGGTTTTTGTGACGAAAGTGTTCCAGGGCGAGGGGTCTGATATGGTTTTAGGGCAGGTTCGCCAGCAATTTCAAAAGGTTAGTATTAGAAAGCCTAATGCTTCTCGTGCTCGATCGAGGGAGGTTTACTGGGTGGCTAAGGGTTTTCAGGCTGAATAGTAGTAAGTTGCCGATATGCGGCAGAATTAATGATCGAAAAGTGGTTATAATCAATCCCCATTCCACTTCATTGGCTGTGGCCAACACGAGGGTAAGGTCTTGAGCGAAATAGCAAAAAATCTCATTCTTTGGCTGATCATTGCTGCGGTGTTGATCTCCATTTTCCAGAGCCTGCAGAAGGGCCCGGAACCTCAGACTATTACCTATACTAACTTCATTGATGAAGTGCAGCGTGAGCGTGTTCGCAGTGTGGTGGTCGATGGTCTGGTTATAGAAGGTGAGAGGGAAAATGGCGAGCGTTTTCGTACGGTCAGGCCAGCCCTGAACGATACGGGTTTAATGAAGGATTTGCTCAACAATAATGTCAACATCGAAGGCAAAGAGCCCGATAAGGCCAGCTTCTGGAAAAGTCTGTTGCTGGCGGTTTTGCCGATTCTATTGATTGTCGCCATTTTTATCTTTTTTATGCGTCAGATGCAGGGTGGTGCGGGTGGTGGTCGGGGCGGCCCCATGTCTTTTGGTAAATCCAAGGCTCGATTGCTGAGTGAAGATCAGATAAAGACAACCTTCGCTGACGTGGCTGGCGTTGATGAGGCCAAGGAAGACGTTGGCGAACTGGTAGAGTTTTTGCAGGATCCCTCCAAGTTTCAGAGTCTGGGTGGACGTATTCCCCGTGGGGTGTTGATGTCGGGCCCGCCCGGTACGGGTAAAACCCTGCTCGCAAAAGCCATTGCCGGTGAAGCCCGTGTACCGTTTTTCTCCATTTCTGGTTCGGACTTTGTTGAAATGTTTGTCGGCGTCGGAGCATCCCGCGTTCGCGACATGTTCGAGCAAGCTAAAAAACAGGCGCCATGCATTATCTTTATCGATGAGATCGATGCGGTTGGCCGTACCCGTGGTGGTGGTTATGGCGGGGGTAATGATGAACGCGAGCAAACGCTGAACCAGCTCCTGGTTGAGATGGATGGCTTCGAGGGCAACGAAGGGGTGATTGTCATCGCCGCCTCCAACCGCCCAGACGTACTGGACAAAGCACTACTGCGCCCCGGCCGTTTTGATCGGCAGGTTTACGTCGGCTTGCCAGATATTCGAGGCCGTGAACAAATTCTCAAAGTCCATGCGCGTAAAGTGCCCCTGGATGACAATGTAAACCTCGGGGTGGTTGCCCGTGGGACACCTGGGTTTTCCGGGGCCGATCTCGCTAATTTACTCAACGAAGCTGCTTTGTTTGCAGCTCGTTTTAATAAGCGCCTGGTGACGATGGAGGAGTTTGAGAAGGCGCGGGACAAAATTATGATGGGAGCGGAACGACGCTCCATGGTGATGTCGGAAGAGGATAAAGCCAACACCGCCTATCATGAAGCGGGCCATGCGATTGTGGGTCGACTGATGCCGGGGCATGATCCCGTGCACAAAGTAAGCATTATTCCCCGTGGCCGAGCCCTTGGCGTCACTCAGTTCTTGCCGGAGGAAGATCAATACAGTGTTAATAAACGTCAGCTCGAAGGGCAGATCTGTAGTCTTTTTGGTGGTCGGATAGCAGAGGAATTGATTCATGGTGCCGATGGCGTTACTACCGGCGCTTCCAATGATATTGAGCGCGCCAGTCAGCTTTCCCGCAGCATGGTCACTAAGTGGGGTTTAAGCGAAAAGTTGGGTCCGATTCTTTATGGCGAAGAAGAGACTATGGTGCCATCAGCCGGTGGCAAAAACTTCTCTGGTGAGACCTCCAAGCAAATTGATGAAGAAGTTCGGAGTATTGTTGATCGTTGCTACGAGCGTTCTACCGAGTTGCTGACCAGCAATGTTGATATTTTGCATGCTATGAAAGAAGCTTTGATGGAGTACGAAACCATCGATGCAGAACAGGTGGATGATTTGATGGCGCGCCGTAAAGTGCGTCCACCGAAGGAGTGGCACGACGATGATTTTGACCGCCACTCTGGAGGTGCGGGATCCGATACTGGTACTAGAAAGGATGACGAAAGTCCGATTGGTGGTCCAGTGGAGGGCAACTGATAGCAAGGCGACGTCAATAGCTTACGGATTTGGATGCATAGCCTGTAAACATGGTTTTTTAGTGCGTGCTGGAATCTAAATAGAGCCAGCTGGTCAGTGAGACCAGTTGGCTTTTCTTCTTTCAGGGCTGGTTTTGTCGATAATCATTGGCGTTGAGGTCTGTAATTAGAATAATGCATGTTGAATCCGGTTCTTACCTGGGCTGGAAGCTTAGCCCGATGTTCAGTTGTTACTTTTATGCTTGATTTTACGCAAACTGCTGCTCATGGCCGCCCTCGGGTGATGGGTGTACTTAATGTTACTCCCGATTCATTTTCTGATGGTGGCGTAGGGTTTGAGAACGGATGCGTTGCACTTGATCACGTCCTTCGCCTGTCAGAAAATATGGTGGGCGAAGGTGTTGATGTGCTGGATGTCGGTGGTGAGTCAACCCGACCCGGAGCGCTTGCGGTGGGCGAATCCGAAGAATTAGATCGGGTTATGCCGGTGATCGAAGCTCTGGTATCGCATTTTGATATTCCGGTATCGGTGGATACCAGTAATCCTGCTTTGATTTCGCAGGCAGTAGCTGCCGGTGTGGTGCTGGTTAATGATGTGCGTGCTCTAACTCGCCCCGGTGCCTTGTCGGCGGTATTGGCAAGTGATGCCTCTGTCTGTTTAATGCATATGCAAGGGCAACCCAGTACCATGCAAGAAGCGCCCGTCTACCGGGATGTAGTTGCTGAGGTGCAGGGTTTCTTACTCGACCGGGTTGGTGTTTGTACTAAGGCGGGTATCTCGGAAAATCGTATTATTCTTGATCCGGGCTTTGGGTTTGGTAAAGAGCTCGCGCATAATATTGCACTGATGGGGGGCTTGCCCAGGTTTGTAAAAATGGGTTTTCCTGTGTTGGTGGGCTTGTCGCGTAAGCGAATGATAGGTGATATCACTGGACGCCCTGTAGCCGAACGTGTTCACGGCAGTGTGGCGCTGGCAATGTTAGCAGCGCAAAGGGGAGTCGCTATGCTTAGAGTTCACGACGTGGGTCCCACGGTGGACGCATTCAAAATATTAGCGGAGCTTGGCGAGTTCCCGAATCAGGATCTACTGAAGTGCGCGAGTGAAAACTGAAATAGCATCAAGGGACCCTAAACAGGGTTGAATAAGTAAAAAATGGCGAAATTGATGACGAAACGATTTTTTGGTACAGACGGTATTCGCGGTACGGTGGGGGAATATCCTATCACCGCAGACTTCGTGCTCAAATTAGGCTGGGCAGCAGGTAAAGTTTTTGGCCGACAGAGCGATGAGAGACGACTGATTCTGGTGGGTAAAGACACTCGTGTTTCTGGGTACATGTTTGAGTCCGCACTTGAGGCAGGAATTATCGCTGCAGGTGTCGACGTTGCTTTGTTGGGGCCAATGCCAACGCCAGCGATTGCCTACCTTACTCGCACTTTCCGCGCACATGCGGGCATCGTTATTAGTGCATCCCATAATCCCTTTGGGGACAATGGCATTAAGTTTTTTGGTGCCGATGGTTATAAATTACCCGATCAGGTGGAGTGCGATATTGAAGCTTATCTCAACCAGGAAATTAATACTGTTGCATCAGCTGCGCTCGGTCGTGCTAGCCGAATAGATGACGCCGCCGGTCGATATATTGAGTTCTGTAAAGGTACCTTGCCTTCAGGGTTTAGCTTGAAGGGCCTGAAGCTGATTGTTGATTGTGCTCACGGCGCCACCTATCACGTGGCACCCGATGTGTTCCGCGAGTTGGGTGCACAGGTTGAAGCCAGAGGTGTTACCCCCGATGGGTTTAATATTAACCGCGAATGTGGTTCCACTAGCCCGGAGTTGCTGGCGCGAGAGGTAGTCGAGCAGGGTGCAGATCTCGGTATTGCCTTAGATGGCGATGGGGACAGAGTAGTGTTTGTCGATCACACCGGTGCCCTGGTCGATGGCGATGAGCTTCTGTTTGTTATTGCATCTTTTCGGCACAGAACGGGGGGATGCTCGGGTGTTGCAGGCACTCTGATGAGCAACTACGGTCTGGAAACGGCGCTGCAGAAATTAGGGGTGCCATTCCAGCGTACCGCGGTAGGTGACCGCTATGTTATCGAAGCCATGCGCGAGCATCGATGGGATCTGGGTGGTGAAAACTCGGGTCATTTGGTGTGTGGTGATTTAACCACCACGGGAGATGGTATTGTCGCCGCTTTGCAAGTTCTCAGGGCAATGGTGGAAACCGGTAGTCGTTTGTATGATTTACGAGAGGGTATGACCAAACTCCCCCAGACCATGATTAATGTAAAAATTCATAAACAGGTCGAGCTTGGGGGAGACCCCGCCGTACAGCTTGCTATCGTTGAGGCCGAAAAGGCTCTGGCCGGCAGAGGTCGGGTACTGTTACGCCCCTCTGGTACAGAGCCAGTGGTGCGCGTTATGGTGGAAGGCGAAGATTTAAACCAGGTTGAGGAGCTGGCTCAAAGAGTGGCGGATGTAGTGGAAAAAGCAGTTGCATGAGACAGCTGCGTGAGTACCTTACTGTCTTGTACGCGAGGGTTAAGTCCGCTAACATGGCGCCCTTTTTTGGGCAGGTGGGCAATGCTTAGTTATGCCTAGTTCCCTGGTTATAGGTAATTGGAAAATGAACGGCTCACGCCGCTCCAATATCCGCTTAGTACAGGATTTGGTGAAAGCTCTACGTTCGGCAGAGACCGACGTATACGCCAATGGAAATGCGCCTCAAATAGTTATTTGTCCTCCGTTTGTTTATTTGACTGAAGTGGCGGACACTCTAAGAGCAAACTCCGCACCGGGTTTGGTTCTCGGAGCACAAACTCTTAGCGAATTCGATGAGGGTGCGTTTACCGGCGAAGTTTCGGCATTTATGTTAGTGGACCTGGGGTGCGAGTACGTGCTGGTGGGCCATTCTGAGCGACGTACAGTGTTAGGCGAAACCAATGCGCAGGTGGCGGAAAAATACCATGCTGCTTTAGCGGCCAGTCTTGTGCCGGTGCTCTGTGTAGGCGAGACTCGGCAGCAGCGTGATGATGGCACCACTTTCGCTGTTATTGAAGAACAGCTTGATGCCGTGGTAGCGAAGGTCGGGTTTGATAAATTAAGTTCTGCAGTGGTCGCTTACGAGCCCATCTGGGCAATCGGTACAGGTAATACCGCAACTGCTGAGCAAGCGCAGAAAGTCCATGCTCATATACGTAAGTGTTTGAGTAAGGCTGGGGACAATACTCGCTTGCTATATGGCGGTAGTGTGAATGCGAATAATACGGCGGAGTTAATGGCCCAGGCAGATATCGATGGGATTCTCGTGGGTGGAGCGTCATTGGATGCCGAGCAGTTTGCTGCGATATGCCGGCACGCAGTCGCAGCCGAAAATGTTCTACAAAGGTGAATCAGATAGCGTATCGATGCAGTTGTTAATGCAACTGTCTAAAGCTGCTGTTAATGTGAGAAGGGTGACGAAAAACTGATGGAAAATATCGTTATCGCGGTGCATATCATAGTCGGTGTTGCAATCGTCGTGTTTGTGCTTATACAACAGGGTAAAGGTGCTGAAGCCGGAGCCTCTTTTGGGGCCGGAGCTTCGCAAACTCTATTCGGCAGTATTGGCGGCTGGAACTTTTTTAGTAAAGTGACGGCGGTGTTGGCAGCGGTTTTCTTCGTTACTAGTTTTACGCTAGCGGTACTGGCGAGTAAGGGTACAGGGGTGGGTGTAGAGTTGTTACCGGAGCTGCAAATTCTTGACCTGGAAATATCCGAAGGCGGCGAAATCCCGGTGCTAGATACGTCGTCAGCAGAACCGGCTAGTGATGTACCCGCGCTAGATATTCCGATGTTAGAAGACGAAGTGCTAGAGGGAGCGGTGCCAGCAATGCCGGAGGAGAACGCCGAGCGTGAATGAAAGGAGCTGCGACGCAGTCGATGAGTAGTAGCTGTAGACAACGTAGATATGCCCAAGTGGTGGAATTGGTAGACACGCTATCTTGAGGGGGTAGTGGCGCAAGCCGTGCCGGTTCAAGTCCGGCCTTGGGCACCATATTAAAGATCAGTAACGATCAAGGAAGTCCTTAATGCCTCGTATTGTGGAGTTTTTTGTGTCTCAATATTCCTCTTTCAAAGGCTTTTTCTGCGGTCGCTGACTCGTCGTCCGGCATCTATGCTATCGGTTATTAAACTGTCTTGCACAGTGCGGGTGCCTGGGGTTGGTGTTCATCCAGGTCTCCAGGCAGAAGCGTCAAGAATGAAAGTAAGAAGCATAATAAGTAGTTGCTATTTTTGCCTGGAGTATAAAACAGCGGACTGCATTGTTAATGATCCAATGGGAAAGGAGCTTTGTTGGATAGGGGAGAATACAGCCAATTTGCCTTGACCCCTCACCTTGCGAGACCTATAATCCCCGCCCCTTGAACTCAGGGGTTTCAGGGCTTTTGAGGGAAGGGGAAACGGACGGTTAATGGATGGATTTGACGGCCAGTTATGGGGGTCGGATGGTTCATCAAGTACGGGCCGGAAGTTGGAACCAGTTAATGATGCGGGGTGGAGCAGTCTGGTAGCTCGTCGGGCTCATAACCCGAAGGTCGTAGGTTCAAATCCTGCCCCCGCTACCAAGTTCTCGTTTGCGGAGTATTTTCCGGCGTGAACAGTACGTTAAAAGCCCCTGGTTTAAGGGGCTTTTTGTTTTTAGGGATTTTTGTTTAGCAGGCCCTGTTTGGTACACCGGGTATCGTATAGACAAGGCCGGAAATTATTAATTGATATGGCATGGCAAAATCATAGGGCCATAAAGTAAAGCAAATGAGCAGGCGACAGGATAAGTTAAGCGTGTTGATTGAACCTGCAGTTGAAGCGCTGGGTTGTACGCTCTGGGGTATTGAGCACTCTACTGGTGGGCGGCACAGTTTGTTACGAGTGTATATTGAGAAACAGGGTGGTGTTGGTATAGACGATTGTGAACAGGTAAGTCGACAGCTGAGTAGTGTTCTGGATGTCGAAGAACCTGTTGCAGGGGAATATACCCTGGAGGTTTCTTCTCCTGGTCTGGATAGACCACTGTACAATTTAGACCAGTTTCGACAGTTTGCTGGTGAAGATATAAAGCTGCGCTTGCGTATCCCCTTTGAAGGGCGCCGTAAGTTTCAGGGACAGCTGCGGGGTGTCGAGGAAGAAGACATTGTGCTGATGGTAGAAGATAATGAATATTTGTTTCCGGTGGATAACATCGAACGAGCAACAGTAGTTCCGCGTTTTTAGCGGAAGTGACCGAGAGATTAATGGATGGAAAATGAAATCCTGCTGGTTGCGGAAGCGGTCTCGAATGAGAAGGGCGTTTCCAGAGAGGTGATTTTTGAGGCAATCGAGCAAGCGCTCGCGATGGCCACTAAAAAACGCTATGACGAAGACTCTAATATTCGTGTGGAGATAGATCGCCATACGGGTGAGTATAAGAGCTTTCGCTGGTGGGACGTGGTGGGCGACGATGATCTGGCCGAGTTAGGTACTCAGTTTACGACTGAGGAGGCCCATGAACAAAATTCGGCTCTCAATGTGGGCGATGTTCACGAGGAAGCAATAGATAACGTAGAATTTGGGCGTATTGCTGCTCAGATCGCGAAACAGGTTATTGTGCAAAAAGTGCGCGATGCCGAACGCGCCTTAGTGGCGGAAAAATACAGTGATCGCATCGGTGAGATGATTAGCGGTACGGTTAAAAAAGTGACTCGGGAACACGTTATTGTTGATCTTGGTGGTAATGCTGAGGGCTTGTTGTCCCGTGAAGAGCTGGTGGGACGTGAAGTGTTCCGTGTTAATGACCGGGTGCGTGCTGTTTTGCTAGAAATTCGACCGGAAGGCCGAGGTCCGGTATTACTGTTGAGCCGTAAGTGTAATGAAATGCTCTTGCAGCTATTTAGTATCGAAGTCCCGGAAATTGCTGAACAGGTGATTGAGATTCGTGCGGTAGCACGTGACCCGGGTTCGCGAGCAAAAATTGCAGTAAAAACTAACGATGGCCGTATGGATCCTATTGGCGCCTGTGTGGGTATGCGTGGTGCTCGTGTACAGGCCGTCTCCACTGAACTCGATGGAGAGCGCATCGATATTGTACTGTGGGATGATAATCCAGCTCAGTTGGTGATTAATGCTATGGCGCCAGCAGAAGTTGAGTCAGTGGTGGTCGATGAAGATCAGCACGTCATGGATGTGGCTGTCGCTGAGGAGAATCTTGCTCAGTCCATTGGTCGAAGTGGTCAGAATGTGCGCCTGGCCACCGAAATGACGGGTTGGAAGATCAACGTTATGACGGTCGATGACCTGAATAATAAACAGGTAGAAGAATCGGGAGATATTGTCGCAAAGTTTGTTGGAAAGCTTGATGTCGACGAAGATGTTGCGGTGGTGCTGGTCGAAGAAGGTTTTACTACGCTGGAGGAAGTTGCTTATGTTCCTCTGGAGGAAATGGCTGGCATAGAAGGCTTTGATGAAGAAATCGCTGAGGAGCTGCGAGCTCGAGCAAAAGACGCTTTACTGACTGCTGCGTTGACATCGGAAGAAGAGCTATCCAGTGCCGAGCCTGCGGAAGACTTGTTAACGATGGCTGGTATGGACCAAACCCTGGCGCATAAACTGGCGGCAAAAGGTATTGTCACCATGGAAGATTTGGCTGAACTGGCCGTCGATGACTTTCTTGAAATAGAAGAAATAGAGTCAGAGAGAGCGGCTGAATTGATTATGACTGCCCGTGCACCCTGGTTCGAAGATGACGATACCGATAGTGGTGAAAGCGTAGTGGATAATCAGGCTTAATGATTAAGGCGCTAAACGAGGAATAGATT
>JAUUYV010000138.1 GCA_030590275.1 Porticoccaceae bacterium | reverse complement strand
TTGCAGAGTAACCTCACAAGCCAACTGAGGATTCTGGCACAGAGACATAAAGTCACCGGCCTGCTCTCGTATCGCCCTATATTCGGGCAGATAACGACCAGCCTGGCGCATCACCCACACTG
Organism: Porticoccaceae bacterium; assembly: GCA_030590275.1. Next base: position 5,657 of record JAUUYV010000138.1, on the reverse strand, counting down.
GTGTAGCATCTACTGGTTGGCGCAACAGGGCGCGCAAGAGGCGGTCGTTTTTTAAGGGGGACATTAGTAATATGATCCTTTTTCATGCAAATCAATATAGGTGCCAAATCAGAATTATAAGCCAATAAAGCACGAGAACACGTGCAGCAAGAGCTACTTGATGAAGGCTACTGATGCGGTAAATATGAAGGGCATTAGAGATGCCTTAGACATCCAGATAATCCAGGATCCCCTCAGCAGCCTGTCGACCTTCCCAGATTGCCGTCACCACCAAATCCGAACCCCGCACCATGTCACCACCTGCAAAGATTTTAGGGTTGTTAGTCTGAAAAGGATAGGCCTGTACCTCTGGGGCCACCACTCCACCCCACTCGTTGGTATTGACGTCAAAGTTGGCAAACCAGTCTGCAGGGCTGGGCTGAAACCCAAAGGCTACCAGTACGATATCGGTGTCTACGATGTGCTCCGTACCCGGGATCTCCTCCGGTCGCCGTCGGCCATTTTCGTCGGCTTCACCCAGACGTGTCTCAACCGTGCGAACACCCACTACCTGGCCATTTTCACCAACGATCTCTACCGGCTGCCTGTTGAACAGGAACTCTACGCCCTCTTCTCGCGCATTGACGACCTCCCGTCTGGATCCCGGCATATTCTCTTCATCGCGTCGATACACACAAGTGACCGATACAGCGCCCTGACGAATAGAGGTGCGATTACAGTCCATCGCCGTATCACCACCACCCAGTACAACTACGCGTTTACCGCGCACACTGGTGTACGCCCCAGGCTCCTGTTGCCAACCCTGGTTGTGATTGACGCTAGCGACTAAAAACGGCAAGGCATCATCAACACCTTTAAAGTCTTCGCCGGGAAAGCCGCCTTTCATAGCGGTATACGTCCCCATGCCGAGAAACACAACGTCGTACTCATCCATAAGCAATTGAAATTCGACATCTTTTCCAATATCTGTATTCAAGCGAAACTCAATACCCATGCCTTCGAACACTTCACGGCGATGGCTCATAATCGATTTTTCAAGCTTGAATTCAGGGATGCCGAAGGTCAGCAAACCTCCAATCTCGGGATAACGATCAAATACCACCGCCTTTACGCCCGCTCGCGTTAGTACGTCTGCACATGCTAAACCCGCTGGCCCTGCGCCCACGATAGCAACCTTTTTAGTGGTCCATTCAACAGCGGACACATCGGGCTTCCAACCCATGGCAAAGGCGGTATCGGTAATGTACTTCTCCACACTACCTATGGTCACAGCACCAAAGTCGTCGTTAAGAGTGCAGGCTTCCTCGCAGAGACGATCTTGTGGACACACCCGCCCACAGACCTCAGGCAGAGTATTGGTTTGATGACAAAGTTCTACCGCCTCAATAATGTTGCCCTCAGCAACCAGTTTGAGCCAGTTGGGAATGTAATTATGAACCGGGCACTTCCACTCGCAGTAGGGGTTACCGCATTCCAGGCAACGATCTGCCTGCCCCGAAGCATCCTGTCCTTCGTAGGGCTGGTAAATCTCCGCAAACGACTGGCGACGATCGATGTTGGTTTTCTTGGGAGGATCCTGACGATCTACCTCGAGAAACTGGAAGGTATTCCGCACTTTGCCATGAGGCCGATCGTTCATTGCCACTACTCCGATTACTCCGGGCGTGCCCGGGTACTCTCCAACAAGCTGGACAGTGCCGCCGCTTTGGGCGTAACTAACCAGAACTGCGTCAGATAATCTTCAAAATTATCCAGTAATTTCGAACCCCAGGGACTTTCCGTGGCAGCGACAAACTCCCCAATCATGTCCTGAAGGAAGCGTCGGTAGTTTTCTAATGCTTCAGACTGAATACGACGAGCCTCGACCAATTCGGTATTAATACGATCTGGGAAATTACGCTCTGAATCAAACACATAGGCGACACCACCGGTCATCCCTGCACCAAAATTGTAGCCTGTATTACCCAGCACTACGACGACACCACCGGTCATATATTCACAACAATGGTCTCCAGCGCCCTCAATTACGGCATAAGCCCCGGAGTTTCTCACTGCAAAACGCTCGCCGGCACATCCTGCGGCAAATAATTTACCGTTGGTTGCCCCATAGAGACAGGTATTGCCCATTATCGGTGTTTTTTGGGTAGCCAGGTTACTGGCTTTAGGTGGGTACAAAATAATTTTGCCTCCCGCCATACCTTTACCAACATAATCGTTAGCATCGCCCTCCAGCTCCAGCTCCAGCCCCCCTGCATTCCATGCGCCTAACGATTGTCCTGCTACGCCCGTCAACTTTAAGCGGATTCGTCTGTCACTCATGCCCTGATTACCATATAGACGAGCAATTTCTCCGCTTAAACGTGCTCCCAGTGAACGATCACGGTTGGACACCGTATAAGCAAACTCTCCACCGGCTTTTGCCTTAATGGTCGGCAGGATGTCCTCCACCATACGCATCGCCAACTCTCCCTTATCAAAGGGAGCATTGGTCTCGCTGGTACATACCTGGGGTTTACTGGCCAACAGTTCGTCACTATGTAGTATCCGCGCAAGATCAAGCTTCCCCTGCTTTTCGGTATCGCCGGGTAATTGCTCCAATAGATCCACCCGGCCCACCAGTTGATCAAAGCGTTGCAAGCCTAGAGCGGCGAGCCACTCACGCACTTCTTCCGCCACAAAGGTGAAGAAATTCATCACCATTTGCACAGTGCCAGCATAGTAGTCCGAGCGCAGGGTTTCGTCCTGAGTAGCAACGCCCGTTGCACAATTATTAAGGTGGCAAATACGTAAATACTTGCAACCCAAAGCGATCATTGGAGCGGTACCAAAACCAAAACTTTCTGCGCCGAGGATGGCTGCTTTAACAACATCGAGACCCGTTTTCAGACCACCATCTACCTGAATGCGTACTTTATCGCGTAAATCATTAGCACGTAATGTCTGATGGGTCTCTGCGAGACCAAGCTCCCAGGGGGATCCTGCATATCGAATCGACGTCAGGGGACTAGCGGCGGTTCCGCCGTCATAACCAGAAATGGTAATGAGATCCGCGTAGGCCTTGGCAACACCCGAAGCAATAGTACCGACTCCCGGACGGGAAACTAGCTTAACTGAGATTAAGGCTTTCGGATTAACCTGCTTGAGATCAAAAATAAGCTGCGCGAGGTCTTCAATGGAATAGATATCATGGTGGGGCGGCGGAGAAATAAGGGTGACACCCGGCACCGAGTACCGCAGTGATGCAATCAAATCATTAACCTTGCCACCAGGTAACTGGCCCCCCTCCCCAGGCTTGGCACCCTGAGCTATTTTAATCTGTATTACTTCCGCATTGACTAAATAATGCGGTGTCACACCAAAACGGCCTGATGCAACCTGTTTGATTTTAGACGAACGCAGTGTTCCATAACGGGTCGAAGACTCGCCCCCCTCACCGGAGTTGGAACGCCCTCCTAGACGGTTCATCGCCTCTGCCAGAGCCTCGTGGGCCTCAGGTGGAAGCGCTCCAAGTGACATTCCCGCCGAATCAAAGCGGCATACTATATTTTCGGCACTTTCCACCTGATCAACAGGAATGGACTGCTGCAAACACAAACCCAGCAAGTCTCTAAGAGAGGCAGCTGGACGGGTATTGACCAACTGAGCATAATCTTTCCAGTCACTGTATTCACCGCTTTTCACCACTTTATGTAAGGCATTAACCACATCCGGATTAAAAGCGTGATACTCCTCACCATGTATGTATTTAAGTAAACCGCCTGGCTGGATGGGCTTGCGCTTTTTCCATGCGATTGCCGCCAGCGCCCGTTGATCAGCTTCAAAATCCTCAAAATCCGCGCCTTTAATACGGCTTTCGAGACCAAAAAAACAACGTTCTACTACCTCATCTGCAATACCCACGGCCTCATAGAGCATCGCCCCGCGATAGGACGCCACCGTGGAGATGCCCATCTTCGACAGAATCTTCATCAGACCCTTATTAATTCCGAGACGATAATTCCGAAACGCAGTATCCACATCGGTTACCAGTTCACCGGATTCAATCAGGTCGTAGAGCACATGAAAACTTAAGTAGGGGTAAACGGCAGAGGCGCCACAACCAATCAAGGTTGCTATTTGATGGGAATCACGCGCACTGGCGGTACTGGCAATAATATTGGCATCACAACGCAGGCCATCGACCATCAACTGACTATGCACCGCCCCGACCGCCATTAAAGCGGGTATAGGCAGAGCACCCGCTGCAATACTATAGTCGGACAGTATGCACAGCGTGATTCCGCTCCGAACGCTGGTTGCAACAGCCGCACATAAGTCGATGATGGCCTGTTCCAGGCTAGTTTGTCTGGGGTCATAATTTAAATCAAACTTCTGCGCTCGATACTCAGAGTGATCATTACCTTTGAGTGCATAATATTTGCGCGGTGACAATACCGGGCTACTCAGTTCGATACGCCGGGCATGTTCCGGCGATTCCTCAAATACGTTTCGCTCACGACCCAGCTGGGTCGACAGCGACATAGTGATTGCCTCACGTAGCGGGTCGATCGGGGGATTAGTGACTTGTGCAAATTGCTGTCGAAAATAATCGAATAAACTACGATGCTGACGCGACAGCACCGGCATTGGCGTGTCATCACCCATTGAGCCAACGGCTTCCTGCCCAGTTTCAGCCAGCGGGCGCAAAACCTGATCGCGCTCTTCATAGCTCACCTGAAACAGTTTCATGTAAACCTTAATTTGCTCCCGACTCAGGGTGCCTTCAATATCAAAGTTGTCCTGTCCCATCGTAGCTTCGACAGGAACAACACCTTCTCGTAACCAACGTCGGTAAGGTTGTGCATCGGCAAGCCGATTATCCACCTCGTCGCGGGTTTCGATGACACCTTCCACCACATCGATAGAGAGAATATCTCCCGGACCCAAACGGCCTTTGGCAACCACCTGTTGGGGTTTGTGATCATAGACACCCACCTCAGAGGAAACCGTAATAATGTCATCGTCAGTCAACACCCACCGAGAAGGTCGCAGACCGTTCCTATCCAGCGCACAAACCGCATAACGGCCATCAGTCATCACCAGTCCTGCCGGACCATCCCAGGGCTCCATATGCATGGAGCTATAGTCGTAAAAAGCCCGCTGCTGAGGACTTCCTCCCCCCACATTTTTCCATGCGGGAGGGATTAACAAACGCACTGCTCGGTGCAAAGGCATGCCACCGATGACTAATAATTCCAGCATATTATCCAAACTGGAGGAATCGGAACCTTCACGATTAACAAGGGGAGTAAGTTCATCCAGGTCCGGTAACAAAGGCGTATCGAACTTGGCGGTACGTGCCAGTGACCAATTACGATTACCTAAAATCGTATTGATTTCCCCATTATGAGCCAGCATACGAAACGGCTGGGCCAGGGGCCACCGAGGCGCAGTATTGGTCGAGAAGCGTTGGTGAAATACGCAGATCGCAGCTGCCAGTCGAGGGTCTGACAAATCCGAATAGAAGCGTGGCAAATCTACCGGCATCATCAAACCTTTATAACTCAGGACATGAGCGGACAAACTGGCCACGTAAAAACTGCTGTCACTCGCGAGAATAATTTCAATTTTTCGGCGGGCAACAAAAACACGGGCATCAAAAACGGATGCTTCCATAC
>JAUUYV010000081.1 GCA_030590275.1 Porticoccaceae bacterium | reverse complement strand
TGCTACTTGATTACCCCGGTAAATTCACACTAGAACGAAAACTGGTACAGCAGCCCAAAGTATTAAATGGCCTAAACTGGTTGCGTAGCAAAGCCAAAGCCCCACCCCTGGAAGTTGAGCCTTAGGCCCCTTCTTCTGATTTTTAAATTTTGGCTTTTTAGTTTCGGCCTCTTACCTTTCAGGGTTTCACTTCCGATCTCTAGTTTCCGATAACAGTTCGATTTTATAACCGTCGGGATCTTCGACAAAAGCTAATACGGTAGAACCATGCATCATCGGACCAGGCTCCCGCACAACCTTTCCGCTTTTTTGTTTAATGACCTCGCAGGTTTTATAAACATCATCAACTGCAATCGCGATATGCCCATAGGCATCGCCCAGTTCATACTGTTCTGTATCCCAATTGTGAGTAAGTTCCAGTACGGAGTTATCAGATTCATCCCCATAACCCAAAAAAGCGAGGGTGAACTTACCTCCAGGAAAATCTTTTTTGCGGATTAAATTCATACCTAAAAGATCCGTATAAAACTGAATCGAGCGATCCATATTTCCCACTCGTAGCATCGTGTGCAAAATTCGCATTTTTATAATCTCCAATTTTTACCAGGGCCTGTTAACAGGCCCTAACGATTGCGATGATCCTTTTCACCCGGCTTTTTGGGATGTGCATAGGGGTGTGGCCGACGTTCCATGGTCTTAAAGGGGATCTTGCTGAGTTCGTCCAGACTTTGATGCCAGGCATTAACCAGACGGTCTTCTGCTTCGTAGTCAAAGTAATCCCCCATGCGATCCTCTACGTCGCCCCCAGGTTCCGGGCGGTTTTCCAGTAACCAGTCCACGGTTAAACCCAACGCATCTTTAGATGAATGGACGTCTTTATAAGCGAGTTGGCGCTTGATCTTTCCGGTATCCATGAGTCGGTGATGGATGGATGGGCCGGTGATGTAAGGTTTCGCCGGATGGGCAATACTAAAGGGCATACTTACCACATCAAGGTGATAGCCCATTTTATCGGCTATCACCTCAACAATCTGGTGCAGGCTTAACTGGGTATCATCCCCACAATTATATATTTGCCCCGCCGAGGCCTGCGGCTGATCAACGGCCAGCAAAACACTGTGGGCCAGGTTTGCAACATAGCCATGAGTCGCCAGCGTAAGCCCTTCATCAGCCAGCACAATGTAAGGACGCTTATCGAGCACCCGGCGAATAATGCTCCACTCCCTGGGCACCAACTGGCGAGGACCGTAAACATAGGGATAACGAAAATGTGCTGCCTGGGGATGATATTCCAGCACTGCCTCTTCAGTTTTAGCAATTAAATAGGAAAATCGGTGTTCTTCTTCGCTGGCAACAAGCGCCGCATCTTCTGGCGTTGGCGAGGCCAGACCCTGGGGACTAAGTGTTTCTGGATGCATATAACCCCGATAGCTGGCAACCCCTCCCACACTCACGAAGCGACCAACTTTACCCACCAACGCCTGAGCCAAAAACCGAACCCGCCCATAGGTCACTACGGCGATATCGAAGGTTCTTCCCCTGAGGGATTCTTCGATGGTTTCAAGAAAATGAGGATCCCCGTGGATATGTTCTACCTGGGGCGGGATCTCGGGAATTTCATGGGTTCCACGATGAAAAATACTGACCTCATAACCTCTTTCCAACAGCCCATTAACCAAATAAGGGCCAGTTGGGCCGGTACCTCCTACCACCAATGCTTTCATTTGTTTTCCTTATTTAACGTGTTGCCATTTAGTGGCTACGCCTCACGACATTCGAACCACCAGCTGATTTAATCAGCCCAGTGTCCATCAGCCCTGGGCATACCAGGCGCGCAAGCTTCTCAAAACTGACACACTGCTGTCCAGCGTGGTTTTTGCGCGTCTGGCAATAAGGACTATACTTCTTCTCAAAGAGAGCAAAGCAATTTATGCTTGCGATCAAAGCGATAACAAAGAATCTGCCTAATAACTCAGGAGGCTAGCCATGCTCGACTATCTTATTAAAGGGGGAACCATCGTAGATGGTAGCGGTTCACCACGATACCAGGGCGACCTTGGTATTAAAGACGGACGCATCACCGCTATCGGCACCATCGATGAACCCGCACAGGAAACCATTGACGCAAGCGGTAAAATTGTTTCGCCCGGTTTTGTCGATGTCCACACCCACTACGACGCTCAGGTATTCTGGGATCCAGATATTAGTCCCTCTTCTTACCATGGAGTGACTTCGGTATTCGCTGGTAATTGCGGTTTTTCGGTTGCTCCACTAGTGCCCGAAGCGGGCGACTATCTCATGAAGCTGCTCGCTAAGGTTGAAGGGATGCCATTGCAGAGCCTCAAAGAAGGAGTGCCCTGGAACTGGGATTCCTTTGCCAGTTATCTCGAGCTACTCGACGGTAAAATGGCAATAAACATTGGCTTCCTGGTTGGTCACTCTGCCATTCGTCGCGTGGTGATGGGCGAAGATTCAGATAAACCGGCTAGCGACCAACAACTGGAAGAGATGAAAACGCTGCTGAAGAAATCACTGGCCGAAGGTGGCATGGGTTTTTCGTCTTCGCAATCTCCCACTCACAACGATGGCGCCGGCCATCCCGTACCGTCGAGAGCCGCCACCAAAGAGGAACTGGTGGAGCTGGCGGGATGTCTGAAAGATTATCCGGGCACTCTGCTCGAATTTATTCCTGCGGTTGGGGTGTTTAGCCAGGATCGTGTTGAACTGATGACGGAGATGTCATTGGCAGCCGAACGTTCTCTCAACTGGAACGTAATGATCGTAACGGCTAAAACCAAAGATATCTATCAGGCGCAACTCACCGCTAGTGATTACGCCGCTGAACATGGGGCCGATATTAAGGCCTTAACCTTTGCCCAACCGGTGACACTACGAATTAATCTCTGGAGTGGTTTCGGCCTGGATTCCTTCCCCGGCTGGGCCAAAATTCTTGCCCTGCCGATGGATGAGCGCAAGATCGCCTTTTCTGACCCTGAGGTTCGCGAAATGTTGGTTAAGGGGTCTTCGCACCCCGACATACCCGTCATATTGCGCGCCACCGGCAATTTCAAACGCATGTTGGTTGAAGAAACCTTTTCAGAGGAAAATGCTCCTTATCAAGGCCGAATTGTAGGCGATATCGCCGAAGAATTAGGCAAAGAGCCCAGTGATGTGTTTTTTGATATCGCTGTTGCCGACGATCTTAAAACCACCTTTCTGCCCAACCTGGGTGGCTTCGATGACGAAAGCTGGAAACTCCGTGGCGAGGTCTGGAAAGATCCTCGCACGCTAGTCGGAGCTTCCGATGCCGGTGCCCACCTCGATATGATTGATACCTTTGCCTTTAGCACCACCGTGCTCTCCCAGGGCGTCCGCGAGCGCGAATTGTTAACGCTGGAGGAAGGCATTCATCAGATCACCGAAAGACCCGCACGCTATCTTGGTTTGATCGATCGCGGATCGCTAAAAGAAGGTTGGCATGCCGACGTGGTGGTATTCGACCCCGATACGGTTGGTAAAGGTGATATCCACACCCGTTTTGATTTGCCCGCCGGCGCTGGACGTCTGTATTGCGAAGCCGAAGGTATTTCTCACGTCTTTGTAAATGGCGAGGAAATCATTCGGGAGAATCAGCTAACCGGTAAAAAGCCCGGCATTGTTATGCGTTCTGGCAAAGATACGGAAACCGTGCCCATACCCGCTAGCCTGTAATCCATTGCTGGTTCCCAGCAGCCCTCCTGGCTGCTGGGAACAAGCATAATCTTTTGCAACCAGGCTCTGGTCTGGTAGACCCAATGACGCTATCGCCAGATGTGACGAGATCGAGCTTTCCAGCAATTGACTGAGCAAAGGTCACGGTTCCGCAATTGTCAGACCACATCGAAACGAATACACTAATAACTTGGTGTAATTCTGAGAGTTACGTCTTTTTATTAAAGTAATTCGCTACAAATAGCATCAGGCTAAATGCTGGTTTGCTCTGGGATATTTCCTGACGCTGAACCAAACCTGTACTCGACTGGCGATTCCATCCAGAAAAAGGCAGCGAAATCGATAATTCCTTGTCCCTCACCACCGACCTTCCAATAGATCTTGCACAGGCCTGGCTTGCCTGGCAATGCGGGACGGTGGCCGGCATTACCCACGGAGCACTTTATTTTCCCAGTGGCAATAAACCATTGGGTACTCCCTTTGCCGTCTGGCCCAGGGACAGTTCTGGCGAAGACCTGCTGGCATCGGCAGCCAGTCAGGCGCTGGAAAACGATGGCGGCGTAAAACAATCGAACCTGGCCTACGGTACGAACCAGGAACAGCACTGCGATATCGTCGCCTGCCCACTATTATCGAATGGCAAAACCATAGCCATTGTTGCGGTAATGATGTCCACGGGTTCCGAAAGCCGACAGGAGACCACATTACAGTTCTTACAGTGGGGGGGACTCTGGTTAGAGACCCTCATCCGCTGGCAGACGACGACTCAGCGAGAAACCGCATCCTACGCTCTGACATTAATGGCGGCGATTCTCAAGCACTCTTCCAGCCATACGGCCGCCATGGAAGCCGCAAACCAGTTGGCCGACTACTTCGGATGTGAGCGCGTCAGCATAGGCTTTCGTCGGGGTTTGCCAATCCGGCTCCAGGCACTATCACACCTTGCAACATTTGATCAACGTAGCCAGTTAGTACGCATGATCGAAGCCGCCATGGAAGAAGCGGTTGATCAAGACACCATGATCCATGTGAATACCACGGACACAGAATCGGCCATCACTCAAGCTCACCGAGCACTCAAAGAACAGCAAGGCTGTAGCTCGGTCTGCAGTGTTCCCCTAAGGGGCCATACCGGGAGTATTGGAGGCATAACCTTTGAATATGGCGCGGATAAGACGCTCGACAAAGATGAGATGACTTCGTGTGAAGCACTGGCCCGGTTTATTGGACCCATACTGGAACTGAAGATCAGGGAAGATCGGCCTTTGTGGGAAAAAGGCAGCGAGTCATTATTCCAGTTCGCAGGTGGCTTATTGGGTTCAGGCCATCTGAAAGCCAAACTGATTGGGCTGGCAGCGCTGATATGTGTGTCTTTGCTAGCGATTATTGACGGGACTTACCAGATCACCGCGCCTGCTAGCATTGAGGGTGCAGTACGACAATTGTTGGTAGCCCCTCTCGATGGTTACGTTAAACAAGTGAAGGTCAGGGCTGGTGACCTGGTTAAAAAGGGGCAACTTATCGCCTCTCTCGATGACCGGGATTTACGTCTCGAATACCAAAAATGGAAGGGCGAACACAATAAGTTCGAAAATGAGTACCAGAACGCCCTGGCCACCGGTGACCGTACTGCACTGAAAATAGCACGGGCACAAATCGACCAGGTAGATGCCGAACTCAGTCTGGTTACAGGAAAGATCCAGCGCACTCAACTCGTCGCTCCCTTTGATGGCATTGTAGTCAGTGGCGATCTTAGTCAATCCCTGGGGGCCCCCGTCAAAGTTGGTGAAATTCTTCACGAGGTCGCTCCATTAGAAGGATACAAAGTGGTGCTGGAAGTCGATGACCACAAGGTAGCCGAGCTGGAAGCAGGCAAGCCTGGAAAACTAATTATCGCGGCGCTACCTCACACCCCTTTCGATATTTCTGTCGGCCAGCTCACGCCAATAGCAATCTCTGAGCAAACCCGAAATTATTTTCGGGTCGAGGCTTCATTAAATGAATCATCAGCCCTGCTACGCCCGGGTATGCGAGGATTTGCCAGGGTCGATATAGGCAGGCGCAAACTGCTCTGGATCTGGACCCACGAAATCATTGACCGCATACGTCTGTGGCTCTGGTCCGTGGGGCTGTAGTATCGCAATGACCGAAACCACGACAGAAGCAGCCCCAAACCCCAACTGGCCGCAGGTTGCCGAACTAAGGCCCCAGCTGCGCCAGCATGTACATACTTATCCTCAGGAGTATCGTGGCCAGGCCTGGTATGTACTGCACGACCAGTCCAATGGGCGGCATCTTCGTTTTACCGCACCAGCCTATGAATTTATCGGCCGCCTGGACGGCAATCTCAGTGTTGAAAAGGTACTAAGCAGAGCCAATACCGTACTGGGCGATGAAGCCTTAAGCCAGGACGAGGCGATACTTCTATTGACCCAGTTGTTTGCTATCGATGTACTAAAAAGCGGTTTACCGGTCGATGCTAAGGAGTTCTTTCAACGCTTTCAAACGGAACGGCGATTACGCCGTAACAACGCCCTCATGAGCCCGCTGGCGATCCGCATTCGCTTGCTAGACCCGAACCTCATACTGAATCGCTTTATGCCTCGGGTTCGCCCTCTTTTTTCACGAAGCGGAGCCGGCATTCTATGCCTTGCCGTTGGGATTGCCCTGCTGCTGACAATCACTAATTTCTCTGCCCTCAGGGACGCAGTCAGCGGAGACATTCTGGGCCCCGCTAATCTACTGTCCCTGGCACTGACTTTTATAGTCATCAAAACCGTGCACGAATTTGCCCACGCTTTCGCGGTAAAAATGTGGGGTGGTGATGTCCATGAAATGGGCATTACCTTACTGGTTTTTACCCCGGTTCCCTATGTCGATGCATCCGCTGCCTGGGGCTTTCGCGACAAGCACAAACGCATACTGGTGGGCGCCATCGGCATTCTGGCCGAACTGTTTATTGCCTCTATCGCCCTGTTCATCTGGTTATTGGTCGAACCAGGACTGGTGCAGGATGCAGCCTTGAATGCATTTCTGATTGCTAGCGTTTCGACGGTATTATTTAACGCCAATCCTCTGTTGCGTTTTGATGGCTATTACGTGCTCCAGGACTGGGCCGAAATTCCTAACCTCTATACTCGTGCCAGCCGTTACTACCTTTACCTTATTCAACATTATCTGTTTGGGCTCGAACATACACAGTCACCAGTAAGCGCCCGCGGGGAAGCCGCCTGGTTTGCTATTTATGGGCTGAGCTCACTGTGTTATCGCTTATTTATCCTGACCGTTATCGTCCTGTTTCTGGCCCAACACTATCTGCTTATAGGCATCGTATTAGGGGTTTGGGCCATCAGCATGCAAGTCGTCAGACCACTGTTTCGAGGCTTGCGTTTCCTGTCCACCAACCCTGCGTTAGCGGGGCGTCGATCCCGGGCAATTGTTGTGTCGATTCTGTTAATAGGCGCTACCGGTATCGCACTATTTTCACCTCCAGTAACCCTGACTACTCAAGCGGAAGGCATCGTCTGGGTTTCTGATCAGGCTCAGGTCTACTCCGGAGCTGAAGGCTTCGTGGTTAAAATACTGGCTCCGTCCGGCACACGGGTGGACGC
>JAUUYV010000114.1 GCA_030590275.1 Porticoccaceae bacterium | reverse complement strand
GGAGAGCAAATAGGACAGGATGTATGCAAGGGTTGGCTTTGCTATCTTGAGCAAAGCCAACCAGGTTCAGAAGTACTTATCAACAACGGAAACGCAGGCGGCAGTCAGAACTGTTCTCGATAGAGCTATCAATGGAGTCATCAATAAAGTCTGTAACTTGCTGGGTATAGTTGTTGTCTTTGCCCAGAGAGCCGTTAATTGCAGAATGGTTTAGATTCACTTTTAGTGTGGATGCCATAACATCCAAATCGTCCGAGATTCCCTGGAACTCCACTTCCTGTTGGCAGCTCGGGAAATAGAGGCGTGAACACACTAAAAGAAAAGGGGGTGCTGTTTGCTCCACAAGGTGTGAGGGCGATAACTCGATCCATTCTGATGGATCTTCAAAGATTGAATCGTAAAGTGTATTCGCAGATTCCATAGTGCTCAATAAGTTGAATACGGGATTGGCCAGCGATACTACGCCAATGATTGGGTAGTCTGCTCCGGAGTCTTTAACAAAAGTTGGGGATGAGCCAAGCACTGATACAAGGTGGGCTCCAGAAGAGTGCCCCATCAGTAACACTTTGGTCGGATCGCCACCCCATCGATGTGCCTTTTTTTGAATCTTTGCGATGGCTCGCCCAACATCTTCTGCTTGTGACAGGGGGTCAAACGAAGGCAGTACTCGATAATTGACAGAAATGAAGATTATTCCCTTATCGATAACCCAGTGGTTGATTTTGTTGGTAATAACATCAGCGTCCCGCTTGTCCCCCCCGGCCCACATTCCTCCATGTACCATGACAATAATTGGGGCGTTACGGGCATCGGGTGGAGCATAGACATCGAAACGCTGTGCATAGTAAGGGCCATAAGCTACATTCTCGTCAACGATATACTCGCTAGTGGCAGAGGCCCATGTGGGGAACACAAGGCATAAGCCAACAATAAATCGTTTTAAGGTATTGACGGACAACATACATACTGCTCCTGTTTGTAACCATAAATTACAGCTCCTATCGGTATTAGCTTAAGCCGGACGATTATTTAAAGTGAGGGTGTTTGGCTATGTCTACATCCGTGTTTTATGCAACTGCACTCTAAAGAGTTCACCGTGGTTAAGGGTGGTTCTACGTGAAGGCTTTAGCAATTGCGCCTATGTGGGGCTCACTTGCTGGTATCAACCAGGTTCACAATAGAGCCCAAGGATAAACGGAGTCAGTGATGCTTGCATTAGGGATCGTGTCGTTTAAATACGAGAGAGTTTGTAGGATATGTAGCACAGGAGTACAGGAGGTATAAAAAATCGTATGAATGGCACAATGAGGTTGATTAAATAGTCTCATATGCCTGATGGGGTTCTGGTATTCCGTGTAGCGGATGCTAATAAGATTCTATAGAGTTCAGTCACAGCGCGGCAGGTAGTTTCTGCACATCTTGCTGGACTTAGGACGCCTCACCGGAATGTTCACAATCGAATAATGTGCGCTCTGACCGGAGCAAAAGTTGAGCTTATAAGGAGATTATCGACGTGAATCTAATGCGGGGTCTGTTTCTCGTTGCTGTGGTCGTCTTTAGTACGGTATTGGTTCATGCTGACGAAGCCTTGCTAGCCGATGATTCCCCGTACCTGGGGCCGCCGGCAAGTTTGCCAAATGGAGTGTCCGTTGGTGACGTGGGGCCACGTTCGGCCGTGCTTTGGGCGCGTAGCTCTATTCCTGGGGAAGTGCGGTTTTCATTAGCATCGTCATATTCGTTGTATAAGCCTGCAGAAAAAATCGTTCTGGTATCTGAACCTATGGTACCCGCCAAGGTGAGTGTTTCGGGTTTAAGGCCTCATACTCGCTATACCTACACAGTAACCGCGCCTGATGGCGAGTCCTTTTCCGGGAGTTTTCGTACAGTACCGCATCGTTTTGCGAACCGTGTTCGTGGTGGGATCAAGTTTGGTGTAAGCGGGGATTGGCGCGGGGAGTTAGCACCCTACCCAGCGATTTCGAATGTTCCGGGTCAACAGCTCGATTTCTTCGTCAAGCTGGGTGATACCTACTACGCTGATTACTCTTCTCCCGCTGTGCCTTTAGCTCAGGCAAGCACACTCGAAGAATTTCGCAGCAAAAACGAAGAGGTTTACGCCGAACACTTTGGTATTAACAGTTGGTCTGCCTTGCAGAGCAGCACCGCGATCCTGTCGACGATTGATGATCATGAAGTAACAGACGACTTTGCCGGTGGCGCACTAGCACTTAGTGATCCTCGATTCCTGGAAACTACGGGCCTTATCAATGAGACCGAACTCTACGCTAATGGTCTCCAGTCATTTTCTGAATATAACGCGATCCAGGATCTTGTTTACCCAGCGGTTGGCGATGGGTTAACCGATGGCCGCCCCGACTTATACAGGGATAAGCGCTATGGCAAGATTGCCGCATTCTTCATGCTGGATGCGCGTTCCTTTCGGGACGAGGAATTGCCGGGTGTTGAAAATCCTCTCGACACATCAGAAGCGGGTGCTTTTGTCAGCCGATCATTTGATATCGATCCGCTTACTGGCGAATCAATGCCTTCCCGCACTATGTTAAGCCTGCGCCAGCGAACTCGATTGATGGATGACTTGCTTACTGCAGAAAACGATGGCGTGATCTGGAAATTTGTTCTGGTGCCGGAACCTATCCAGAACCTAGGCGTACTTCTTGCGAGTGACCGTTTCGAGGGTTATGCGGCGGAGCGCAGTATTTTGCTGCGGTTTATTGATGAAAATGATGTTCGTAATGTGGTGTTTGTGGCCGCAGATATTCATGGTGTGATCGTTAATAACCTTACCTATCAACGCCAGGAAGATATTGCCAAGGCCCTGGCCGAGGGTAATGTCTTAACGGCACCACAGATAGAGACCTCTGCTTTCGAGATCAGTACTGGTTCGGTTGCGTTTGATGCACCATTTGGACCAACAGTTCTTGGGGCTCTGGTGGAACTCGCCGCTACCGACGCCACCTTGCAAACAGTGTTAAATACGCTGTTTGGTGTCGTGAGGGTTGATAGTCTTGAAGAGTTTCTGGCCTTGCCAAATATCGTCAAAAATGCTGCTCTGCAAGCTTTTATTAATGCCCAGCTAAAGTTGCAGGGATACAATCGAATTGGTCTGAGGGACGCGACGCGTATTGATGCCACCTTGATCAGGGGGCTGTATTCCGCCAACTTCAGTTATGGCTGGACCGAGTTTTCTTTGTCGCCACGAGGGCGTCGCCTCAGGGTAAGCACTTACGGTATAGAATCTTACTCCGAGGCAGATCTGCTCGTCGATCCCGATGAAGTGACCACCAGGACTCCCAGAATTCTGAGCGAGTTCGTTGTTACCGCCCAATAAAAGGCCAGTTTTACCCTTTTTTCAGCCTGGTATCAGCGTTTCCCGAAAAACTGGGAGATAGTGGAGCTGG
This sequence comes from Porticoccaceae bacterium, assembly GCA_030590275.1. Next base: position 2,926 of record JAUUYV010000114.1, on the reverse strand, counting down.
CCGCACGCGCACAGTAGAGCTTAAAGACCAGGGCTTTTTAAAGGCAAGCATAGGCAGACTCAATCAAGCGCACTCCGCGTGGGTCGCCAAAGATATTGGCATCCATTTGGTTCATGGCGTAACCCATACCCAGTTTTGCCCTGGTGTCGGCAAAACCAAAAGAACCACCCCAGCCGCTATGGCCAAAGGCGTCCGGGTTGGGGCCGTAAAGTTCGGCTTTGTTCAAAATAAAACCCCGGCTCCAGCGCATGCGTACACCGATGACTATATCTTTGCGGAAGCACTCCTCTCGAGTCATTTCAGTGATGCCTTCCGGACTGATGATTCGATTACCTTCCAGTTCGCCGCCATTGGCTAATGCTCCGTACACTTTGGCAATGCCTCGGCCATTGCCCTGACCGTTGGCACCTGGGACTTCTGCTGCGCGCCAGGCTCGCTCGTTAGCAATGTGCGCAGTCAGTGGTGGGTGGGCCATAGCGGACTACAGGGCGTCGTTCATGCGTTTTTTCCCGCCGAGACCAGCACCTAGCTGTTCTGAGCCGACCATCGGAATCATTTCCGCGACACGATGATCTTCGCTTTCCGGAAGACCAATGTAATAGTCGTTTTCCGCGCCAATAGGTCCCGCCACTTTTAGTGCAAATAGCTCGCCCAGGCTTTTAATATCTCCTGTAGCGCGGGTATAAGCACGGCGGGCAACTTCACCGGCAATATGGCCAAAAACCACCGCGTGGTAGCCATTGGCGGTGCCTGGCTCGAAAAATGGCCATTGCGCGGCCAATGTAGAGCACAGGCCATCCCAGTCGTAGAGATCTTCCATTGCAAGCCGCTCCCGTGGACCACAGATACCAGCCTGGTGCGACAATAGCTGAGCTACAGTAACGTCCTGTTTACCTGCCGCTGCAAACTCTGGCCAGTATTCTGCGACTTTGGCTTTATAGTCTATCAAGCCCTCATCGGCGAGCACGCCAACTACCGTCGCAGCCATGCCCTTGGTGGTTGAGTAGGTGTTAATAACTGTATCGGATTGCCAGGGCCGGGTACGTGCGCTGTCGGCATGGCCAGCCCAGAGGTCAACTACGACCTCGCCCTCAATGACCAGGGCAAAGGAAGCACCAACCTCTTTGCCATCTTCAAAGTTTGCCAAAAATGCGTCGCGTACTTCGGTGAATCCCGGTGCACAGTTTCCCTGTATTTCAGTTGTCATCGTTATCTCCAGCCTTAGAGCTTTAGTGTTATTTTTTGTAGTTAGCAGGTTAGTATTATTAATTCAGCAGTTTGCTGCAATAGGGGGCGACATTCTGGTTTTTCTAGATGGGGGATATTGCCAGACCTAAAATAGCTTGCTGGAGCATGCCCCACGAAGTGTTTTGCTTATAACCTTCGATTTTCGTTTTGCCTAAAGCACTTACACCCTGGCGAATTTGTATATGTCGAACCACAAGCTACTTCGCCCTGAGTCAATCAGAGGTTCCCTAAGTAAGAATGTTTAAAACCGTCTTAGTTAGTTCAAATCCTGCTACACAATACGGGAATCCATTTTCCCCCAGTAACGATCCTTAAGTAGACGCTTGTAGAGCTTTCCTGTGGGTAGTCGTGGAAGTTCGTCGATAAAATCGATACTGCGAGGACATTTGTAGTGGGCGATGTGCTCGCGAGCATAGGCCATGATCTCTTCTGCGAGCTTATCGTCGGCGGTGACCCCCTCTGGAACCTGCACTACAGCTTTTACTTCCTCTCCCATTTCCTCAGTGGGTACGCCGATAACAGCGACGTCGGCGACTTTGTCGTGCATGATCATCGCATCTTCGATTTCCTGAGGGTAAATGTTTACCCCACCGGAGATAATCATAAAACTTGCTCGGTCAGTCAGATAGAGAAAACCATCGTCGTCCATATAACCGACGTCGCCCAGGGCGCTCCAGTTATCGTGTTGAGGGTGTTGGGCATCTCGGGTTTTGTCGGGAGCCTTGTGATATTTGAACGACATCTTGGGTAACTCAAAATAAACCAGTCCCGGCTCACCGTTGGGCAGCTCGTCGCCGTTTTCGGCACAAATATGAAGTTTGCCAAGAATAGGTTTGCCCACAGAACCGGGGTGGTCGAGCCACTCCTGCGGTCCGCAGTGGGTGAGTCCATTGAGTTCGGTGCCGCCATAATATTCGTAAATAATGGGACCCCACCAGTCAAACATTTGGCGTTTTATGCCTTCTGGGCAGGGTGCAGCAGCGTGAATTGCGACCTGGTGAGATGAAAGGTCGTAGGCTTTGCGTTCCTGTTCTGGCATTTTCAGCATGCGGGTAAACATGGTGGGTACCCATTGGCTATGGGTAACGTGGTATTTTTCGATTGCCTTCAGTGCTTCCGCTTCTTTGAAACGGGGCATCATGATTACCGTGCCACCATTAGCCTGTATACCAGTGCAAAACGATAGTGGTGCTGAGTGATAGAGCGGGGCTGGAGACAAATAAATCGAATCGCTATCAACGTGCCACAGATTTTTCTGCAGTGTTCCCACAGGCCCTACGTCGTCGCTAATGCTTTTCTTTGATAGTGGACGCAGGATGCCCTTGGGGCGTCCGGTAGTGCCGGAACTATAAAGCATAAACTGGCCAGCAGGTTCATCGTCGAGTTGCTTTGCTGGATATTCGGCTATAGCCGTTTCATAGGGCTCGTACCCACTTGCTGCGCCATCTACCATCAGCCAGGTAAGGCAGTTGGGCGCAAAGGGTTTGAGTTCAGCAGCGATATCCGCTAAATATTGTGATGACACGATAAGCTTTGCGCCACAATCGTCCAGAATATAGCCAGCTTCTTCGTCGGTAAGATACTGGTTAATCGTGGTGAGATAGAGTCCAGAGCGCAGCGCAGCCCAGATGACCTCAAAATACCTGAGGTTATTTTCCATAAAAACAGCAACGTGGTC
>JAUUYV010000024.1 GCA_030590275.1 Porticoccaceae bacterium | reverse complement strand
GACATTTGCTTTGATGGTGACGTTTAAAATTGGTCCTATGTATCTCGACAATTTAACGGTGAAGGCTTCTTTTGACGGTTTGGCTAATGAAAACCTTAGAGAGATGAGAGATTCAGAGATAAGACGTAAACTCAGCAATTATTTTATCGTTAACAACGTGCGGGATATTAAAGCTAAAGAGATAAAGATAACGCGTGAGAGGACCAAAATTGTTGTATCTCACGAATATGAGAAGCGCGTACCGTTTATAGGCAACCTGGACGTGATTGCACGATTTTCTTACGCTTATGATAGTTCGAAAGACTAACTGAGGGTTTCGCTCCTCCCAATTGCCGGCCAGGGAATAAGTGAGCAGGAGAGTGATACAGAAGTGGTAATAAGCCTGGGCTATAGTTTTGATAATCCTGAGTTGATGGATTTGGCTTTGACTCACAGAAGCTGTGGTTCGCCTAATAATGAACGACTAGAATTTTTTGGTGACTCATTACTGGGTATGATCATTAGCGGGGAGTTATTTGTTCGGTTTCCCGATGCTGCTGAAGGCGAGCTGAGTTGTTTGCGTGCTGATCTGGTGAGTGGTGAGAGTCTGGCAACATTGGCTGTGGAGCTTGGTCTTCCGGAGCTTATTAAGCTGGGCCCGGGAGAGCGCAAAGGAGAGGGTAGTCAGCGTAAATCTATTCTGGCCGGGGCGCTAGAGTCTCTGATAGGAGCAATTTATCTTGACGGTGGGATCGAGGCCTGCCGTACCTCGGTGGTCGAATGGTTCGCGTCTCGGTTTTCAGAATGTTCGATTCAGGATGTGCCAAAGGACGCGAAAAGCCGGTTGCAGGAATATCTGCAGGCGCATGCTGAACCCTTACCTGTTTACAGAGTGGTGGGTACTTCAGGGGCGGCTCATGCGCAGCAATTTGAAGTTGAATGCAAAGTGACGCTATTGCCTGCGAGCGTGACGGCTTTCGCCAGCAGTCGCCGCGAAGCTGAGAAGCGAGCGGCGGAGCATGCCCTCGCATTATTGGCGGTCGCCAGGTGACGCGACATTGTGGGTACGCGGCTATCGTTGGCCGACCTAACGTGGGTAAATCTACACTGCTTAACCATCTTCTGGGCCAAAAGCTTAGTATTACTTCCCGAAAGCCCCAAACTACACGACACAATATGCTCGGCATTAAGACTGCGGGCGATTATCAAATCATTTTTGTCGATACCCCGGGAATTCATCAGGCCAACGATAAGGCGATTAATCGTTATATGAATCGTTCTGCTGAGAGTGCGATGCGCGATGTAGATGTGATTGTTTTTGTTGTGGATCGTGATCGTTGGACTCGTGGCGATGAGTTGGTTGTTCGGCAATTACAGTGCTCCCAAAGTCCTGTCATTATTGCTTTGAATAAAATGGACAGGATGGATGATAAGGATTCTATCTTGCCCCACATCACTCGTTTGTCTGAGTTGTTAAAGGGTTCAGAATGTATTCCAGTATCAGCCTTACGAGGTATTAATCTCGATCGTCTTGAAGATTCGATTAAAGCCCACTTACCATCGGGCGATTTTCATTTTTCTGAAGAGCAGCTTACCGATAAGAGCGAGCGCTTTATTGTCGCAGAAATGATTCGCGAAAAAATAACTCGACAATTAGGTGCTGAACTACCCTATCAGACGACGGTCGAAATAGAGGGATTTAAGCAGGAGGGCAAGATCTGTAATATCAGTGCGTTAATCCTGGTAGAACGTGAGGGCCAAAAAAGGATTATTATTGGCGATAAGGGGCAGCGTTTAAAAGCTATTGGTACTCAGGCTCGAGCAGATATTGAACGTATGCTTGAATGCCAGGTCATGTTAAATTTGTGGGTCAAAGTGAAAAGTGGGTGGTCCGATGATGAGCGGGCGCTACGTAGCCTGGGTTACCGGGATAATCTCTAGCTGCTACAGGGTTTATCAGTAGAGTGTCTGAGAGTATTGCTTACGTGCTACACAAGCGACCATTTAGGGAAACCAGTGTTCTGGTTGATTTTTTTTGTCGGGATCAAGGTCGAGTGTGTGCGGTTGCTCGGGGAGCTAGATCGAAAAACGGTTCAAAACGTTTTCAGTTAACGCCATTTTGCCCTTTGGGTGTGGAGTGGCGGGGTACTAAGAGCTTAAAAACACTGGTTCGGGCAGAAGCCCCTATGGAGGGGCGCAAGGTGTTTGTTGGTCAAACAGCCTATGTAGGGTTATATGTTAATGAGCTGTTGATGCGTTTGCTGATAGAGGGTGATCCCCACGAAGGTCTTTATGACCGCTACACTGAATTACTTCTTATGTTGCCTGGGACGGATGACCTCGAACCTCTATTGCGGGTTTTTGAATTAGCCCTGCTAGAGGATATTGGTTACGGACTTACTCTAGATACGGATAATGTTAGCGGAGCTCCGGTACAGAGTGGAAGCTGGTACCAGCTGGTACCGGGAGATGGTTTGATCGAAACGCCAGCAGATGAAGTTCTGGATTCACGTACTTTGTTTCCAGGAGCTCATTTGTTAGCGATGGCAGAGAGCGATTATTGCTCTGAAGAAGTTAAGCGCAGTGCCAAGCTTCTGTTACGGTGTGCCTTGTCTGCACACCTTGGTAAGCGGCCACTGCGAAGTCGTGAATTATTTGGTAAATATTCTGTTGATACGGCGAGACATTCGCAATGATTGTTGGCGTGTCAGATTATGCTCTAGCTTTTGTAGCATTAAGTGGGTTCTAGTTATAGTGAGCTTGTCTTAAAAGGTAAAGCCAGACTTTCCGCATAGATTCCTGTTTTCGCCACTATTTTTCGCCACTATGACGATAGTGTTTTCTAGTAGCTATGACTGGATTAATGCTAACTATGCCTAAGTGATCTTTGAGGGCGGTGATTCGACATACCATGATGGCTATGTCAGGTTAAAATAGACTTTTAGATGAGTAGAGATGTTGGCTCTTATGGGTGTTTCGACTATTCAGTTCCCCACCATAGAATCCTGTGTTGGCAATACTCCACTGGTTCGCTTACAGCGTTTGCACGCGGGTGCTGGTAATACCATATTAGTTAAGCTTGAAGGGGATAATCCAGCTGGCTCGGTTAAAGATCGAGCTGCCCTGAGTATGATCCAGAACGCCGAGAGTAGAGGCGATATTCAGCCAGGCGATACACTGATAGAGGCTACTAGTGGGAATACCGGTATTGCGCTTGCGATGGTTGCGGCTATCAAGGGCTACCGAATGATTCTCATCATGCCAGATAACATGACGGCAGAGCGGAGAGTTGCGATGTCAGCTTATGGAGCAGAGCTGATACTGGTTACCAGGGAACAAAGTATGGAAGGGGCTCGGGATCTGGCCCTTGAAATGCAGGCTCAAGGTGAAGGTGTGGTGTTGGACCAGTTTAACAATAAGGATAACCCACAAGCGCACGTGGAAGGCACTGGGCCTGAGATCTGGCGACAAACGGAAGGCACAATTACCCACTTTGTGAGCTCTATGGGGACGACTGGCACTATCATGGGCGTGTCTCAGTATCTGAAAAGTATGAGTTCAAAGATCGAGATAATTGGCCTGCAACCAGAGGAAGGTGCCAGCATTGCCGGTATCCGCCGTTGGCCCAGAGAATACCTGCCAGGTATTTATGATGAGGCCAGGGTAGATCGGGTGCTGGATATCAAGCAATTCGATGCCGAAGATACTATGCGGCAACTCGCGCAAAAAGAAGGTATCTCCTGTGGTGTTTCCTCCGGGGGGGCGGTGGCGGGCGCCTTGCAAATCGCAGCAGAAGTGAGCGATGCGGTTATTGTTACCATCATAGCGGATCGAGGGGATCGATACCTGTCTTCAGGACTCTATGAGCCTCGTTAATTCTGGCGGAAAGGGGTGGTGAATAAGTGTTGAATGTAAATGCTAGTTCTTTAACTGACTTTCGATAACTCCTTACTATGGTCCAGGTTCGCGACATTCATTCGATTCAAATCGACAGTGAGATCGACACAGCTGAGTGGCTGACAAATCTTGCTAAGCGCCATCAGTGGGAAGAGTCGAGAATCGCTTCACTTCGAGATGCAATTGATCTTGTGGCGGCCTTGCCTTCATCTTCGTGGGGGCATACTGAGTCCAGAGCTTTGAATACTGGTCTCGAAATGGTTGAGATACTGGCAGATCTGAAGCTTGATACGGAGGCTCTACAGACTGGTATTCTCTACCGGGCGGTTCGCGAAAAAAAATTATCCATAGAGGAAGTTGGCGAGCGCTACGGGTCGGACGTTGTAAGTCTTGTCGATGGAGTATTGCGTATGGCCGTGATTGGCGAGCTACGTAATGATTCCACTGGTTCGGTGTTGGGGAGTGACGCCGAAGACCAGGCTTTAAAAGTACGTGAGATGCTCATCTCAGTTATAGGGGATATGCGGGTAGCGTTAATAAAGATTGCAGAGCGTACCTGTGCCATACGGGCGGTTAAAACTGCGACACCTGAACGCCAACGGCATGTGGCACGAGAAATATTTGATGTCTATGCGCCGCTGTCCCACCGGCTCGGGATTGGCCATCTCAAATGGGAGCTGGAGGATTTAGCTTTCCGTTATCTGGAGCCAGAAGAATATCAATATATCGCACGCTTGTTGGGAGACAGGCGGCTAGAACGTCAGCACCATGTTGACGAAGTCATTGAAACGCTCACTCAAAGTCTTGCTCAGCTGGGTAAGGAGGTCGAAGTAAGTGGGCGAGCCAAGCATATATATAGCATATCGAGAAAAATGCATCGTAAAGGCGTGGGGTTTTCCCAGATTTACGATTTGCGAGCAGTGCGAGTGTTAGTGCCCACCGTGAGTGATTGCTACGCGGTGCTTGGCATCGTACATAGCCTGTGGCGCAATATACCTAACGAATTTGATGATTACATCGCCTCGCCCAAGGAAAATGGTTATCGCTCATTACATACCGCAGTGATAGGCCCCTCCGGGAGGGTGGTCGAAATTCAAATCCGCACCCATAAAATGCACGAAGAAGCTGAATATGGAATTTGTTCTCACTGGTATTATAAGGATATGGATCGAGGTGCGGCGGCGGATTACGAAAAACGTATTTTGTGGTTGCGTCAGGTACTCGATTGGCACGAGGAGCTTGGCGGCGGGGATGTGCAAGATTATCTGCGTGTTGATTCCGCGCCCGAGCGAATCTATGTGTTCACACGAGATGGTCATGTAGTTGATTTGCCTCCCTTATCTACTGCTCTCGATTTTGCCTACCGAGTTCATACTGAGATTGGCCATCGCTGCCGGGGAGCAAGAGTCAATGACGTCATTTATCCGTTAAATGGGGCACTTAAGACAGGAGACCGAGTGGAGATTCTGACCGGTCGGCATGCCTCCCCGAGCCGAGAATGGATGCAGCAGTCCCTCGGATATCTCAAAACTGCACGGGCTCGCACTAAGGTACGGCAATGGTTTCGCGAGCAGGATGAGGGTAGCAATATAGCCTCTGGGAAGGCTTTATTAGAAAAAGAGTTGAAACGCGTAAACGTGGCGGGTGTGGATGTGACCCTACTAGCACAGCAGTTCAATCGTGTTGACGCCAATAGTCTTTACGAGGCGCTGGGGCTGGGAGATATAAGCCCCGAGCATGTCATTCAGCGTGTTCAGGCTACCTTGTCTGGGCAGAAACCTCGTATACGTAAGGCTAGTCGCAAAGCGGCCGAACGCTATGCAGATTCTGACTTCTATATTTACGGTGTGGGTGACCTGGTTACCCGGGTGGCGCGTTGCTGTAAACCCCAGCCGGGCGATAATATATCTGGATATTTGACTACCGGGCGAGGGGTGACTATTCATCGCAATGATTGTGGTAATTTACTGCGCTTGCAGGTTCAGGAGCCAACACATTTGCTTCAGGTAAGCTGGGGTGGCACTCCAGAGGGTGCATATGTTGCCACCTTGCAGCTCACGGCCTATGACAGGGTTGGTTTGCTTAAGGACGTTACTGCGGCACTTCACCAGGCTGGAGTCTATGTGCTGGGCTTGCAAACGGGTATCGCGGAAGGTGGGCTAGTAGACCTCACCGTAACAGTAGAGGTGAAGAATTTCGAATCGCTAAGTCAGCTGACCCTTCAATTAGCGCAGTTACCCAATGTAACTGAAGTTTTGCGTATTGCGGAATAATATTGGGGTTTCTGATTAGTTCTGAACGAAGAAACTGGATATTTTTGACCTAAGGCGCAAGTTGATAAATTGATCACGGCTTCTCCTGGTCACAAAAAAAACAGCAAAACAAGACAATAAAAGAGAGGTAAAAGTTGTGACTTCAATTCAAGGTCATGGCATAAAAGACCTGCTTTATGTAATGGCTCGCTTGCGCGACCCAGAGTATGGTTGTCCCTGGGATCGTGAACAAGATTTCCAGTCTATTTCTTCCCATACCCTGGAGGAGGCCTATGAAGTTATCGATGCTATCGAACGAGAAGACTATCTTCATTTAAAAGATGAGTTAGGGGACTTATTATTTCAGGTAGTGTTTTATGGGCAATTGGGTAGTGAGCGGGATTATTTTAGTTTTGAAGATATTGTTGATGGTCTGATAATAAAATTGATAAAACGGCATCCTCACGTGTTTCCGGGCGAAAACTTGCGTAGTTATCGTCATTCGGGAGAGGAGCCGGATAGCGAAGAGATCAAACGAACCTGGGAATCTATCAAGCAAAAAGAACGTGAGCAGCGAGGTGAAGCCAGAGCATTAGGTGATGTGCCTAAAGCTCTTAGTGCATTAATGCGTGCGAATAAATTGCAATCGCGCGCGGCCAATCTGAAATTTGACTGGTTAGATTACCGACCGGTAGTCGAAAAAATCCACGAAGAACTGGGTGAGGTGCTGGATGCCATGGTTACAGGTCAACAGGAAAAGGTGGAAGAAGAAGTTGGTGATTTGATTTTTGCCAGTGTCAATCTAGCGCGTCATCTCGGGGTTGATAGCGAACGGGCATTACGTGTGGCTAATAGTAAATTTGAGCGTCGCTTTCATGAAATGATGCTGTTAGCAGAGAATCGTGGGGAGGTTTTTTCCTCCTTGAGTCTCGAACAGAAAAGTGCACTTTGGGATGAGGTGAAACAACGCGAACAGCCATGATGCTGAAGCTGTCTATGGGTGATTACTCAACTCGTATCTTCCATGGTTCTGCTATTGCCCCAGCAAAACTTGAGCGCATATCTTATTCTGTGTAAGGTGGCCGCCTTTCCAGCGCCGCTGGATTTATGTTGAGGGGAGCCTGCTGTTCGATACTCTAAATATCAATTAGCCAGGTACAAACGTGTATAGAGACCGGTAGCAGGCCGGTCAGCTGTGGAGACTTTGATGAAAATCATTTTACTGGGACCACCAGGCGCCGGAAAGGGCACTCAGGCTGAATTTATAACTAAACAATATGGTATACCTCAGATATCTACTGGAGATATGCTGAGGGCTGCGGTAAAGGCAGGTAGTGAGCTGGGCCTCAAAGCGAAAGATATTATGGCCAGCGGAGAATTGGTCTCCGATGATTTAATTATTGCCTTGGTGGTAGAGCGTATTTCCCAGGCAGATTGTGCGAAAGGGTTTTTGTTTGATGGCTTTCCTCGCACCATTCCCCAGGCGGAGGCGCTGGTAAGTGCGGGTATCGCGATTGATTACATAGTGGAAATTCACGTTAATGATGAGGAGATCGTATCTCGACTCGGTGGTCGACGCGTCCATGAAGCTTCCGGTCGGATTTACCATGTTGAACATAATCCACCAAAAAAACCGGGTTTTGACGATCAGACGGGTGATTCACTGGTTCAGCGGGAGGACGATAAAGAAGAGACTGTACGTAATCGCCTTGATGTCTATCACCAGCAGACCGAGCCCTTAGTCGATTTTTATCAACAAAGGATTGCTAATAATTCAGGTGAAGCCGCGATTTATCAGCGTGTCGATGGTGTGGGTGCCCTTGATGATATTCAGCAGCGTTTGCTGGATGTGCTTGCTTAGTAGCTTATATCGAGAGCTTTTTTCTCGTTTTTTTGAGGCTTCTTTGCGAAGCCTTTTTTTGGCGTGGAATTTGGTCGGGTTGTTTATGTTTTTAGCCTATTATAAGCCCGTTAATGTAACTAACTGGCCAGTAACTAAATAGCCCGGTCATTTAGGGTTTATTATTGCCGTACCGTGTCAGTTGCTGCGTTCTAGCATGTTATTACAAACATGGTATTGCAAAAGGCAAGATATCCGGGCAGTTTAGGCTTATTAAATTAAAACTATCAGGTAGGTATAGTGCCTGGTTAACGATGCTGTCAATAACGATTGGAGAGGTTTAGTTTGGCGGATAAAATAACTGGAGTTATTCTGGTTAATTTAGGTTCTCCGGCGACCCCAACACGGCGTGGCGTTAAGCTATTTTTACGAGAATTTTTATCTGATCCTAGAGTAGTGGAAATTCCTCGGCTTTTTTGGTGGGTTGTTTTAAATGGATTTGTTATTCCATTACGTTCCAAGCGAGTTTCCGAGGCTTATCAGGCCATTTGGCTACCGGAAGGTTCACCTCTTACTGTGTATACACAGATGCTTGCTGAAAATGTAAAGACTGCTGTCGAATCCGCTGGACAGGATAAGACTATGTCCATTACCTGGGCGATGACTTATGGGGGGCCATCTATTAGCAAGCGAGTGCGTGAGTTTTCTTCTACTGGTGTAGATGCGATCCTGATTATACCGCTTTTTCCGCAATATTCTGGGACTACTACAGGGGCTGTTTATGACCTTGTCGCGAGCTTAATAAAAAGCCAGCGGGAGGTAAGCAATTTTCGAATAGTTAAGGATTATCATTGTGACCCCGCTTATATTGAAGCCTTAGCGTGCCGGGTTAAAGAGCATTGGGAAGAAAATGGGCGTAATGAAAAGTTATTAATGTCCTTTCACGGTCTTCCGATAAAGTGTGTAAAGAACGGTGATCCTTATGCAAAGCAGTGTGAAAATACGGCAAAAGCGCTAGCGGAATTTCTTAACTTAGATCGAGACGAATGGGATATTAGTTATCAGTCTCGTTTTGGTCGCGAACGATGGCTACAACCTTATACGAATGACATGTTGGAGAGTTGGGCAAAGAAGGGTGTTTTAAGTGTCGATGTTATTTGCCCTGCATTTGCGTCGGATTGTTTAGAAACTCTGGAAGAAATTGGTAAAGAGTGCAGAGAATTATTTTTTGCAGCGGGAGGGAGTAATTTTTCCCTTATCCCCTGTCTTAATGCGCATCCCGCGCATGTAAAGATGATTGAAAATCTAATTAGACAAAATATTTATAAAAGTGTGGGGAAGGCCACATTTTTATAGGCTTGTTTTGCTAGCAATGTTAGTTAATAAAGTGGTTTAAAAGTGGACAATAAAAGCCATTTTATATAAAATACATTTTTGTTTTGTCATGCAAAATAAAAATGTATGTGAATATTACGATAATTTCATGCTTCTAGTATGTCTATGATCAGGAGATAACACATGGCTGCACCAACAAAGAGTACTGCGCAAAAACGCGCTCAAGACAAAGTTAAACAAACGGTAGTAGCCGTTAATGCGGCAAGAAAAGTCGTATCTTCTCAAACAAAAGCATTAGCTTCAGCTCGAGGTGAGGTTAAATCTGCGAGAACTAAGGCCGAAAAGCTAGGCACAAAAGCTGCAAAGTCAGCTCTCGCTAAGGCTCGCGTCAGGACAAAGAAGGAAGCCCTGGCTCTTAGGAAAGCGCAGGAAAAAGCGAGAAAATCAACTTTAGATTTTCGTGTTGCCAAATTGCGTGATCAAGTCGCATCGGCTAGCGCGGGTATTCAAGTACGTTCGGCAGCAGTTAAAGCATCTGCCGAGAAAGATAAGAGCGCTGCTTTGAAGTTGGCAACAGCCAAATATCAGGAGCGTTGGCTTAAGAAGCGTACCGCAGTAGATGCTCGGAAGCTTAAGTCGGCAGAAAAAAGTGCTACCACACGAGTTCGTAAGCTCGAGAAAAAGGTCGAAGCACAAATTGCCAAATTGACAAAAAAACCCAAAAAAACAAGTCCGGCTGCGAGCAGCAAAAAATCTGCTGCTAAACCTGCCGCGCGTCGAGGTCGCCCCTCAAAAGCGGCTAAAGTTAAAGTTAAAGTAAAAACTAAAACTAAGGCTTCTCCAAAACGTCGAGGTCGCCCGCCAGCAGCTAAGAGCAAGACTAAGACTAAGACTAAAGCAGCACCAGCACGGCGAGGTAGACCGGTTAAAGTAGTGAAAGCTAAGGCGAAGGCT
>JAUUYV010000043.1 GCA_030590275.1 Porticoccaceae bacterium | reverse complement strand
ATTGTTCAACTGTTGCCCGATGTACGGGAAACATACTGTAGTGGTCGAGCAATTGTAAAAAGTAGGGAGTGGGGTTGGTGAGCGTGATTTGTACGGTTCGGGGGTCGAGAGCCTTTACGCCGACCTGTTCAAAATCGTCTAGCTCGCCGGTAGCGTAGGCTTCAGCATTGACAATGGGAAAATACATATAGGCGTAGAGGTTGCCCAACGAAGGTTGCAGTGCTCGCCACCAGGACCAGACAAAATCCTCGGCAGTTAATTGATCGCCGTTAGACCAACGCGCATTTTCCCGCAGGTAAAAGGTGTAAACCTTGCCATCCGGGCTGATATCCCAGCGTTCGGCGGCTGCTGGGATGGGTTCGAGGGTAGCGGGGTCTTTGGCTACCAGGCCTTCGAGTAGTGCCACGATAATATGGTGTTCCGGTACTCCGGTAACGATATGAGGATCGAGTTCCTGAGGTTCTGCACCGTTGCCCCAGTGTAAAACCTGCTCGCGGTTGCCTTTCTCTACCTTAGATTCACTGTTACCACACCCAGTCAGTAACAGGCTAGTTAGTAATATCGCCTTAATGATTAAACAGCATGTAAAGCCCAGTGAAATATGCTGTGGGCCTCGAATATTAGGTTCGAGGCAGATTTTTGTTGTGGCCATATACGTTGATACCAGTGGCTATCTTCGGTTAACTTTAATGGATCGGAAATTTCCGTAACGAGAACGTGGATGGTACCGGACAGTGAGTGCTGACAAAAGGCCGTATTACCTGGGATAGCCTGTATCGGGAAGAGTGCTGATAAAATCACATAATTAGTTCCGTTTGGTTGCATTGAAGGAGGCAAGACCGGATAATCCGCGCCCGTAATGGTGGCCCCTGTCGGTTCCCCGCAGTGGACAACTGTGAACTCCGCCAGGCCCGGAAGGGAGCAACGGTAACAGTGACTCTGCGTGCCGGGGCGTGCTGGCAGGGGTCGCCACCCGGATTTCGTATGGGGGGTATTTTCGTCTGATATTAAGGGCTGAACCTTTTCGACGCTTACTCTGCTCCTCCTGCACTGTATTGGATTACAATAGGACTTCTTTCCAAGAGCACGGAAACTTCAGGGTCTCCGCGCAGGATGCCCTGGCACAGGTTGACTATGAGTTACCAGGTTCTCGCCCGTAAGTGGCGGCCCCGTTATTTTGATGAGATGGCTGGCCAGGAACATGTGCTCCAGGCACTGGTTAATGCCCTGGATAATGATCGTCTCCATCACGCCTATTTATTTTCGGGCACTCGAGGCGTCGGTAAAACTACCATTGCGCGCATCTTTGCTAAATGCCTGAACTGTGAGCAGGGCGTAAGTTCAAAACCCTGCGGCACCTGCGGTTCTTGCATGGAGATTGCTGAAGGTCGTTTTATTGACCTAATTGAAGTGGATGCGGCTTCTCGTACCAAGGTGGAAGATACCCGTGAACTACTCGATAACGTTCAGTACGCGCCTACTCGAGGTCGTTTCAAGGTTTATCTTATCGACGAAGTACACATGCTTACAGGGCACAGCTTTAACGCCCTGTTGAAAACACTTGAAGAGCCGCCACCTCACGTTAAATTTTTGCTGGCGACCACCGAACCTCAAAAACTGCCAGTGACCATTCTGTCTCGCTGCCTCCAGTTTAATCTTAAAAACCTGGCCTCTGAGCGTATCGTCGAGCATCTGAATATGGTTCTCAAGGCGGAAAACATTCCCTTTGAGGATGCCGCTCTGTGGGCTCTGGCACGGGCAGCCAGGGGCAGTATGCGAGATGGCTTGAGTCTCACTGACCAGGCAATTGCTCACGGCGCTGGCACTGTTCTGGAAAGCGAAGTCAACGCGATGTTGGGAACGATTGACCGCTCTATGGTGCTCGATATCTGTCGAGCTCTGGTTGAGAGCGATGGTGTAGAAGTTTTGCGCCTTGTCGACAAACTGGCGGAACATTCTCCCGATTACGAGGCCGCACTGGCAGATATGATTGGTGTATGGCACCAGGTTGCGGTTGCACAGACCGTGCCCGAAGCTCTTGATACCCAGGGCGGGAATGCGGAGGAATTATTAGCTTTGGCCGAAAAGCTAGGGCGGGACGATGTACAACTGTTCTACCAGATTTGTCTTTTGGGTCGTCGAGATTTGCCCTTTTCCGGTGATCTTCGAAGCGGCTTTGAGATGATATTGTTACGACAGCTCGCTTTTGAACCAGTGGCTAATGGCATTGCTCCTTTATCGGGCGCATCGGGTGGGGGAGCCAGTGGTGGACAGGTAGCTAATGATCACCTGTCAGGTACACAAAACGGCACACAGACTGAAACTAAAATAGTAGAGGAGGCCCCGGAACCCCCAAAAAAGTCTGAATCGCCCGGGCACGCCGCAGAATCCTCGCTGGATTCGCTGTCCGATGGTTTGCCACCTCTAGAATCCTACATGGAGCCAGAGCAAGTCGGATTCGAGACTAAACAGCCCCTTCCGATTAAAAATGATAGTCGATCCTTGGTGAAAGCGGCGCCAAAATTAGTGAAACAGAGACCAAAACCCGACTCGCCGATGTCTTCGGTTTTGCCCGGAAACCTGAACAACAGGGTAATATCTCTGGAAGCAGGCTCCAGGCAGAGCTCGAAAGAGCCTGATGTAGGACAGATAGAGTTGGTGGATTTTAGCCCAAAGCACTGGCGAAAAGTCTATGAGGGTCTGGACCTTGGAGGCATGATCGAAAATACCGCCGCTAATTTGATTTTGTTGAAACGCGAAGGGAATAAACTTTCTTTTCGCCTTGATGCAGATAACGATGCCTTGTACGACAGCTCTCACCGCGAACGCCTGGAAGAGGCAATGAGCCGCTATTTTGGTGAGTCTATTACGCTAGAGATTGAACAGGCGGTGATTAAACCATCTGCCGACAGTATTACTGAAACGCCCCGTGCTGCGAAACAGCGGGAACAATACGAGCGGCAACAGGAGGCAATTAGAGCTATGCAGGAAGATCCTTTAGTTAATCAACTGATTGAACGTTTTGACGGCGTGCTACTAGAAGATAGCATCTCACCACTGGAGGATTAGGCGCGATGAAAGGCATAAACGATTTAATGAAACAGGCCCAGCAGATGCAGGAAAAAATGCAGAAGATGCAGGAGGAAGCTGCCGCTGCCGAAGTGACCGGAGAGTCGGGGGCCGGTATGGTTAAAGTACTGATGACCGGGCGGTATGATGTGCGTAAAGTGACGATAGACCCGGGTTTGTTTAGTGGCGACTCCCTGCTGGAAAGCTCCCTCCTGGAAAGTAAGGAAGTGCTTGAGGATTTGCTCGCTGCCGCTGTCAATGATGCAGTGCGGAAAGTGGAGCAGCGACAAAAAGATACGATGGGAAGTTTGACCGAAGGCATGCAATTACCTCCCGGATTTAAATTGCCTTTTTAGGCTCTTCTTTCGTTTCTGTAGAGCACATTATGTTTGGTAAAGTTATCGACGAATTGATCGATTCACTATGTTGTTTGCCGGGTGTTGGGCCCAAGTCGGCGCAGCGAATGGCTCTGCATTTACTTGAACGGGATCGCCAATCTGCCAGTCGGCTGGCGAGGGCAATAGCCGATGCGGCAGAAAAGATTGGGCGGTGTCGCCTATGTCGGATTTTTACTGAGAGCACGGAGTGCGAAATTTGCACCAACTTGCGACGAGATCAGCGTCAACTCTGTGTAGTTGAAACTCCCGCCGATTTGTTCGCCATCGAACAATCCGGTAGTTATCGGGGTCGATATTTTGTCTTGTTAGGTCATCTGTCGCCGATAGATGGCATTGGTCCGGATGATATTGGGATCGATCAATTGCTACAACGCTTAAATGACGAAGACATAGAAGAATTAATTTTGGCGACCAACCTTACTGTGGAAGGCGAGGCTACAGCTTATTTTATTAGTGAGAGAGCGCTCCCAATGGGAGTCGCTGTGAGCCGGATCGCTCACGGTGTACCCTTAGGCGGAGAGCTGGAGTACGTCGATGGGAGTACTCTGCTACACGCGTTTTCTTCTCGCAATCGACTTTAGCAGGGAGTTTTCCCCCACTAATTGTGAACGATCAATACTTCACTTGATGTCTATTTTATGACCCAATTAAGTACTCAGTCGATAATTCGGCCAACTTTCGTAGCTGATAATCAGAGTCTCCGCGAAGCTGCCAGGCTGTGGTCTTCAGCGAAAGTGCTTGCGCTAGATACAGAATTTATGCGCACGGATACCTTTTATCCCAAGTTCGCATTGCTGCAAATCTGTGACGGTGAAAAGACCTGGTTGATCGATCCTCTGGGGATCGATGATCTCGAACCCATCAGGGAATTATTAGTTAAGCCTGATGTAATCAAGGTATTGCACTCCTGTTCGGAGGATCTGGAGGTTTTTCGCCTGGTATTTGAATGTTTACCCCAGCCACTTTATGACACTCAGGTGGCAGCGGCGATGACCGGGCATGGGTTTTCTTCCGGTTACAGCAAGCTGGTTAAATCTTTGTTGGGTATTGAGCTGGGTAAGCATGAAACGCGCTCAAATTGGTTACAGCGGCCTTTAAGCGATTCCCAATGTCAGTATGCAGCAGAAGACGTTTACCACCTCTTGCCCCTGTATCGGCATTTGCAGGCGGATGGTGAAAGTCTTGACCGTAAGGGATGGTTAAGCGAAGAGATGGAAAATATCCTGGTGTCGGCGAAGCAGTCTATTCCCCCTGAGCAGCAATATCGTCGTATCAAGGGTGCCGGACGCCTTGATCGTCATAGCCTGGCGGCTTTGCAAGTGTTGGCGAGTTGGCGAGAAAAAGAGGCTCGTGACAGGAATAAACCGCGCGGGCATATAGTAGCGGACCGGGAATTACTGGAAATCGCCAGGCATAAACCAGCAAATAAAGAATTACTGGCCGGGCTTGAAGAACTTCGTTACCGAGTTAGTCGGGAATACGGCGAAAAGATAGTCGAAATATTGGCTACGGTGAGTAGCAATAGTGACGATTATCCAGAACCCTTTACTCCATCGCCTGGGCGGGAAGTTCGTCAGTTGGTAAAAAGTTGCCGTGAACGGTTGATCGGGAAAGCTGAATCTATGGCAATAGCTCCGGAAGTTTTGGCGAAGCGAGCGGTATTAGAAGACCTCGCCAGAAGCTGGGCAGAGGGGAAACCTCGTTTGCCCGAGATACTGGCGGGCGGATGGCGTCGCGAAGCTATTGGTAATGACTTATTGCATTTTATCGAGCAAGCAGAGTCAGCGGTTGATAGTGCGGATCAGACTTGATTGAAGTGACACTATGAGTAAGCAATTGGACAAGATCTTATGCAAGATCTATCGTAGTTCTCGGCGGGCGGAAATGTATCTCTACCTCAATCACCAGGATGATCTCAATATCGTACCTGAAGCTTTGTTGGCCAGGTTTGGTCGGCCGGAGTTGGTCATGTCAATGGCACTTAGTTCTGATCGTAAGTTGGCCCGAGTTGATAGTGCAGCTGTCATCAAGGCTTTAGCAGAGCAAGGTTTTTATCTACAGATGCCGTCTGGGGCCGAACAGTACATGGCTGAAATTGGTCAACAGAATGAAAAACTACCACGATCTTAAGTCAGCGTTTTGGGCTGATTGGTAAATTAATGACGACAGCATTTTGGCGATCTAAAACTCTTGATGAGCTAGACCACAGGGAGTGGGAGGTCTTATGCGATGGTTGTGGCCGCTGTTGTTTGTTGAAGTTGGAAGATATTAGTACCCGGGAGCTTGTCTTTACTGCGGTATCGTGTCGCTTATTAGATGTACATTCGTGTCGTTGCACGAACTATCTACAACGCAAACGGAAAGTCCCGAAATGTTTACAATTAAGTCGTGACAACGTCGCGATCACCGACTGGTTGCCAAAGACCTGCGCTTACCGCCTGGTTAATGAGGGTAAGCCTTTGTTTGACTGGCATCCCCTGGTTTCAGGTAACAGTGATTCGGTGCATGAGGCTGGAGTTTCAGTGCGCGATAAAGTTATATCCGAGGATCAAGTGCACCCTGATTCCCAGGAAGAATTTATTATTAGCTGGGTCGAGTAGGAGCGGGAACACCATGTATACCATGGAAAACTATTACTGGGGCCTGGTGGCCTACTATCTAGGCGCGATATTAATCATGGTACCGCTTTGGCGTGTTACCCATTTCATACCCTGGTTTCCGCTGCGATCATTTTTTCGAGTCAGTTTTTTTGCAGCGCTGGCAACTCCAATGCTGGTATATCGTGAGATGATTTATTTGGCCCCGGCCTGGGGCGTGGCGGTATTTGAGGCTATTTACCCTGAAACCAGTCAAGGATGGGAGCGCGGGCTATGGCCGATGGTGGTCACTGGGAGCTTGCTTTACGCAAGTGTCCTAACCGCCTGGTTGGTGTTTCGACGTTGGCGTGCTGGAAAAAATGAAGCCAGTAAAGGGGGGCGCATGGAACCGACACTTAGTGATATTGTTGACGAGCAAAGTGGCTCTGACAGCAGTAGTAAACTAACAACGAAATAGACGCTATCAGTGTGACATCAGACTCATATTGCTAGCCTACTAGCGAATACCGTGCATGCTTCGAGCTAAGGTCGGCGATAAAACAAGCAGGCCTGCAGCAACTGCAAGCGCTAGCCAGCCCACATTCGAATACACCTCCAAACTGTTGGCGAGAGCCTCCTCCGCGTTGACAACCTTCCCGTCGACTGTTCTTGCCCCCGTGAGCCGCGCTATTTCACCTGCTATGTAACCCGCTCCCGCAGAAGCCAGGAACCACACCCCCATCATCATCCCGACCACCTTCGGAACGCTTAACTTAGTTACCGCAGACAAACCCACCGGAGACAGACAAAGTTCCCCGCTGGTATGTAGAAAATAGATTAATACTAACCACCACAGGCCGACGGAGCTTGCGGATGATGCCTGATTGGCACCATATACCAGGGCCAGAAAACCCAGCCCTACCTGAAAAATAGCGAGGGCAAATTTTACCGGAGTGGAGGGTTCTCGATGACGTGCGGCCAGTCGTATCCAAAGTGTTGAGAATAATGGTGCCAGTACAAAGATAAAAAACGGGTTGATCGATTGAAATACCGAGGCGGGAATATTTCGGCCCAGGACTTGCCGGTCAACGTAGCGATCAGCGAAAAGGTTAAGAGATGAGCCAGCCTGCTCGAATAGTGACCAGAACATCACGGAAAAGACGATTAGCGCTGCGAGTACCAGCATACGATCTCGTTCAATCGGGGTGCAACGGGTAAATGAGTAAAATAAAACCACCGCCAGCATGAGTCCGCCAAAGCCCTGCAATAGATGGCCCACCATGTCCTGGTGTTGTATTAACTGCCAGATGACCAGGACACCGAGCGCGCTCGCCAGGTAGATGGCAGTTTCAATGGAGATCAGGGGCAGTAAGCGCTGTTGAAGGCGCGTGGGAGAGGGTGGCTCGACATTGCCGATTAAATGACGTTGCCCTCCCAGAAAGGTGGCGAGTCCAATGAGCATCCCAATGCCAGCCAGACCAAAACCATAGCCCCATCCGTAGGTTTCCCCAAGCCAGCCACAGAGTATCGTAGCCGCGAAAGCACCCATATTGATGCCCATATAAAATAAAGTAAAACCACTATCGCGGCGGGGATCGTCCACTTCGTAGAGGGATCCCACAATGGTGGAGATATTGGCTTTTAGAAAACCAACACCGGTGATAATCAGCGCAAGGGAAAAATAAAATATTTGCAAATAAGCGGGATTTCGTTCTACGCCGGTTTCGGTAGTGATTGCCGGAGGGCCTTCCAGGGCCATACCGCTATGCCCGAGAACCAGAAGAATGGCACCAAAAACCACTGCCTTACGGGCACCCAGATAGCGATCTGCCAATATCCCTCCGATGACTGGCATCAGATACACCATGGCGGAGTAAGCGGCAAAGATATGAGTGGCTTTATCGTCACCAAACAAGAAATGCTTGGTCAGGTACAGAATAAGCAGTGCACGCATTCCGTAGTAGGAAAACCTCTCCCACAGCTCGGTCATGAAGCAGACAAGGAGACCTCTAGGATGCCCCATGAACGTTGCGGGGGCCTCAATAGCGGGTAAGTTTTTTGCCATAGCATGGGGCTCCAATGGACCTCAGCAGAGGTGATGAGGGCATCCCATGCTGGAGTATTTGCGGTGGTTAAGGTACGGGTTTTTACCGGGTAAAGACTCCCTTGTCCTATGGAGTTGCAGGTAAGAGTGGTTGGAAGAGGTGGATCTTTGACGTAGAATCACCCGCTTTCAGAATTTTAGCATCTAAAACTTAAGACACATTCAGGGGAGTATTATGCAATTTACCGGCACAGAGAGATACGTCGCTACAGACGACTTGCAAATGGCGGTCAACGCTGCGGTCATTTTACAAAGACCGTTGTTGATCAAAGGCGAGCCGGGTACCGGTAAGACCATGTTGGCTGAAGAAGTTGCCGCGGCCTTAGGTAAACCATTGATTCAATGGCATATTAAGTCTACTACCAAGGCGCAGCAGGGCTTGTATGAGTACGATGCAGTGTCCCGTTTGAGAGATTCTCAGCTGGGTACGGATAAGGTTCACGATATCGGCAACTACATCAAGCCAGGCAAGCTGTGGGAGGCGTTTACAGCCGAGGAGCAGGTGGTATTGTTGATCGATGAGGTCGATAAAGCGGATATCGAGTTTCCCAACGATTTGTTACTCGAAATTGACAAGATGGAGTTTCATGTCTACGAAACCGGTGAGCGGATTGTAGCCAAGCAGCGTCCTATCGTGATCATAACCAGTAATAACGAGAAAGAATTGCCTGACGCATTCCTGCGCCGTTGTTTTTTCCATTTTATTAATTTCCCGGATCGGGAGACCATGTTAAGAATTGTCGATGTCCATTATCCTGGTATCAAAAAAACTTTGGTGGACGAAGCCCTCGATATATTTTTTGACGTGCGTAAAATTCCAGGCTTAAAGAAAAAACCTTCTACCTCAGAATTGGTGGATTGGTTGAAGCTATTGTTGTCCGAT
>JAUUYV010000015.1 GCA_030590275.1 Porticoccaceae bacterium | reverse complement strand
CCTACCGAAGCATGGGCTTTGTATACGGGCGTTGTATTGTGGACGGTCGCTTTTGACACCTATTATGCCATTGTTGATCGAGAAGACGATGTAAAAATTGGCGTTAAATCTACGGCTATTTTGTTTGGTGAGGATGACTTGCTCGTTATTGCCGTACTCAAGGGGCTAGCGCTTTTTACTTTGATACTGACCGGTACTGGATTCAACAGAGGCGGCTGGTATTACATCGGCATAGTCTTTGTCGGCGTACTGTTTTTGTACCAGCTCTGGCTGGCGAAGGATAGGGAGCCCGAAAACTGTCTGCGTGCTTTTTTAAATAATAACTGGCTTGGCCTTGGCTTGTTCGGGTTTATTTTACTGGATTACCACTTGCCCTTAAGTCAATTATTGCCGTCCGGTTCTCCTTGAGGGGTCTTTGAAGACCTTTTGGTCGTTCATTTTGTAGCTGTGATACCCTCTTTTTGCGATAATTTGCTTAATTAAACCGCCCTGCGAAGCGCATTGAACCGCCTAATCCACGATGTTACCGTGGTGGTCTGGTTTAGTGGGCACTAACTCTACGCCAGGGATTGGTGTCCAGTGTCGGCTTTATTCTTGATAGCCGATCAGTCTCTCAATAAATTCATAGCAGGCGGTCGTGGCTCAATACCCATTTCTTGGAAATGCATTCCTCCAGGCCCTCGAAGACAGTGGCAGCATCAATGCTGATACCGGTTGGGAGCCCTGCCATATCGATCTGTACAAAAACTCTCCCGATCATATCTTTATGCCCCTGTATATGAAGACTCACTCTTATGGAGAGTACGTGTTTGACTGGGCCTGGGCTAATGCCTATGAGCGCAAAGGCCTGTCGTACTATCCCAAATTGTTATCGGCGATACCCTTTTCCCCCGCTACCGGGCCACGGCTGCGCAACAATAATGGATGCCTGTCTACGAGCGACCCAGGAAAGAAAATATTGGCTCAGATAAAGGCGGTAGCAGAACAAACCAGAGCCAGCGGTTGGCACCTGTTATTTCCCGATGAGCACACGCGTAAATTATTTGCCGATCAGG
Source organism: Porticoccaceae bacterium (assembly GCA_030590275.1). Next base: position 10,732 of record JAUUYV010000015.1, on the reverse strand, counting down.
GTTTGATGGAACGCAGTGGGGTGCAGTTTCACTGGTTTAATCGTGGCTACGAAAGTTTTGATCACTTTCTAGCGGGCTTTGTATCTCGAAAACGTAAAATGGTGCGCAAAGAGCGTCGCAGTGTTGCAGCCCAAAACCTATCTACCTCTATGTTGAGAGGGCCGGAAATAAGCGCTGATTTATGGTTGTTTTTCTATGGCCTTTACCAGAACACCTATTTGAAGCGCAGTGGAACCCACGGATATTTAACCCGGGAATTTTTTTTGCAAATTGGTGAAACCATGGCAGAGCAAATTGCCATGGCTGTTGCCTACGACGGCGACGAACCCGTCGCCTGTGCTTTATATTTTTTCGATGATGAGACACTCTTTGGTCGTTATTGGGGCTGCATTCGGGAATACGACCATCTGCACTTTGAGCTCTGCTACTACCAGGGAATCGACTTTGCTATCGCCAATGGCCTGAAAAAGTTCGATGCGGGTGCCCAGGGAGAACACAAGTTGTTGAGGGGCTTCGAGCCGGTCGAAACCTACTCCCTACACTGGATACGCCACCCCGGGTTTGCTGAAGCTATCGCACAATTTATCGAGCAAGAACAGCTTGAAAACGCTCGTTATATGGCACAGGCTCGTTCCGTACTGCCTTACCGAAATGAAATCGAGGAAAAGTAAAACTTAATGATTTAGACTTGTAAAAACTACTAATTCCCCTTCTGTGCCTTAATAAGTCCCGCGCTTCCATACTAATAGTCGATTGTTGGCAGGCATTGCCTTATCTTCTATTAGAATTAGATCTAGCTCGAGAGCCAGTGCATTCACGGCCTCAAAGTCGCGGATTCCCTGTGCGGGATCGCGATCTTTGAGCCACTGATCAAACCGGGCATTACTGGGTGATGTATAGGTGCCGTCATAATTAAAAGGGCCGTATATCGCGAGCATTCCATCTGCCGACAAGGCTAAGGCCAAACTCGAAAAAAAATTTTGTACCGAAGGCCAGGACATGATGTGAAAAGTGTTGGCGCTAAATATGCCGTCCACTGGCGCGATGGGCCAGGGTTTATCGTTTACATTCAGAGCCACGGGCGACAATAAGTTTTGTGTTGGCGCAGTCTTGATCCATTGTTCGATGCCAGGATGATGCTCAGGCAAATCGCTGGTTTGCCAAACCAGATGTGGCAAGTGGGGAGCAAAAGCAGCGGCGTGCTGGCCGGTGCCGCTGCCAATTTCCAGTATTTGCTTGCGATCGGCAAAGACTCGCTCTAATACTGCGAAAATAGCTTCGCGATTATTTTCGCAGGCCTGAGAAAAAGGACGAGTCAAAGGATCAATAGTTAAGATTAATGGGGTATAAAAGCGAATACCTCACTTACTCTGCTGCTCCTTCGCGGGTAAACACCCATTCTCCAGTGGTCGACATAGCTTCATTATATTCATAACCATCAAGGTCAAATTGTTTTATTTTCTCGACCTTTGTTATCCGATTTTTAATAATGTAAGCGCTCATTAAGCCTCGAGCTTTTTTAGCATAAAAGCTGATAATCTTGTATTTGCCGCCCTTCCAGTCCTTAAATACGGGCGTTACTACATTCGCATTGAGTTGTGCGGTCTGTACTGATTTAAAATACTCCTGAGAAGCCAGGTTGAGTAACACTGGGTTTTTCTCCCTGGCCAGTTCTGCATTTAGCGCGTGGGTGATTTTGTCACCCCAAAAGGTGTATAAATCTTTACCTGAAGAATTAGCAAAACGGGTACCCATTTCCAGCCGATAGGCCTGCATTAAATCCAGTGGACGTAGCAAGCCATATAAACCTGACAGGATTCGTAGATGATCTTGCGCCCATTCCAGTTGTTTCTCGGTCATGTGCTCGGCGTTGAGACCGGTATAGACATCACCCTTGAACGCTAACAGAGCCTGTTTGGAGTTTTTGGTGTTAAAGGGTCGGCTCCAGTTAAGATAACGGCCAAAGTTGAGGTCACCCAGCTTGTCGCTGATACCCATTAACTCAGAAACCTGCGGAGGAGATAGCGCTCGTAATTCTTCTATTAGCGTTTCAGCCTCGTTAAGAAAATCCGGGCGGGTGTGAATGCTGGTAACAGCGGGGGTCTCAAAATCCAGCGTTTTAGCTGGCGAAATAACCATTAACATATCAATTGTCCTCTAACTATCAGCTAGCATACCGAAAAAGCTCGGTAAGAGCATGGACCTATAGGGAGCTCCCTCCTTGCTAGATAGTCACCATAGGAGGCGTGGTAGATTAAAATCTATCCGCTAAGGCTGACTTTGGTCACGACATGCTAAACAAAACATGTTAAATAAAGCCCGGGTAAAAAACTGATACGCCAAATGAGATGTTCCGATGAAACACATTAGCCTGCTTGTTCTTACTCTGATATTAAGTCTGACTATCGGATGTACAGTGAACCCTGTCACTGGTCGGCAGGAGTTTTCACTGGTGTCTGCCGGGCAGGAAGTTGCCATTGGTCAGCAACAATACCGCCCGGCACAACAATCTCAGGGCGGTATCTATTATCTGGATCCCAAAATTCAAACCTATGTCAGGGGAGTAGGCATGAAACTCGCTGCAGTTAGTGACCGCGCTCTACCTTATGAATTTACGGTTTTAAATAACCCGACCCCGAATGCCTGGGCTCTGCCCGGCGGTAAAATTGCCATCAACAGCGGATTGTTGATTCATCTGGAAGACGAATCCCAGTTGGCTGCGGTGCTGGCTCATGAGATCGTGCACGCTGCTGCTCGACATGGCGCTAGCCAAATGACTCGGGGCATGCTGATAGGCCTTGGTTCTCAGGCCATTGGGATGGCAAGCCAGCACGGGGGCTATGACATCAGTCAGGCCCTGCAAATGGGTTCGGATGCGTGGATGGCCAAATACGGTCGAGATGCAGAACTGGAATCCGATACATTTGGCATGGAATATATGTCCAAAGCGGGTTATGACCCCAGGGGTGCAGTACGGCTGCAGGAAACCTTTGTACGGCTCGCCCAGGGCAGAAAATCAGATCTTATATCGGGCTTGTTTGCGAGTCACCCACCATCGCAGGCGCGAGTTATGGCCAATAAAGCAAAGTTACTTAGTTTGCCATCGGGAGGCATTACTGGCCGCGACCGTTATCGTCGAGCGATCGCACAAATTCTTAGGGACGCACCGGCCTATAAAGCACAGACTAATGCTATCAAGTCTTTGAATACAAAAGATCATCGGGCTGCATTGGCCCATCTCGACAAAGCCGTAAAAATTCAGCCTCGCGAAGGTCGGTTTTGGGAGTTGCGGGGGCACGCCTGGAATATGGCTGGCAACACCGGTAATGCTGGAAAGGCTTTTTCAACGGCGATCAGCAAGAATCCTAATTATGTGGGTCACTACCTTGCCCGCGGTGTGTTTCGTTATGATCAAAAACAATATAAGAACGCGAAATACGATCTCGAACGCAGCCGCCAATTATTATCCACAGCTATTGCCAGCTTTTATTTGGGAGAAATCGCTTTGGCTGAAGGCGAAAAACAGCAGGCGGCTAACTATTATCAGGAAGCAGCACGTGCTGGCGGTCAGTTAGGTCAGGCTGCCAGGGAGCGCCTGGCCAGTTTGTCGGGAGGCTAAGGCTTATTGTTTTTGTGTCGGATTTTTACTGGCCTTTCAGCAAGGCTCAGTGACGAAAATGTCTTATTCCGGTAAACACCATGGCCATATTGTTTTCATCGGCGGCGGCGATCACTTCTTCATCGCGGATGGAGCCACCAGGCTGGATGACGGCGGCAATGCCAGCGCTGGCTGCATTGTCTATGCCATCGCGAAACGGGAAGAAGGCATCCGAGGCCATCACCGAGCCACTCACTTCCAGGCCGGCCTGTTCGGCCTTAATGCTCGCGATACGAGCTGAATTAATACGACTCATCTGGCCCGCACCGACGCCAATGGTCTGCCCGTTCCTGGCGTAGACAATGGCATTGGATTTAACAAACTTGGCGACTCGCCAGGCAAATAAAAGATCATCAATTTCATTGGGGGTGGGCTTACGTTTGCTGACCACATTCAAATCACTGGCCTCTACCCAGCCGCTATCCCGGTCCTGTACCAGCAGACCACCATTAACGCGCTTGTAATCGCGACCTTTGGTAACCTGATGTTGCCACTGACCGGAACAGAGCAAGCGTACATTTTTTTTGGCTTGCGCCGCTTTTATTGCTTCCTCGGATACCGTAGGTGCAATTAATACTTCGACAAACTGTTTATCGAGAACCCTGGTAGCGGTTTCGCCATCTAGTTTTCGATTAAAAGCAACAATACCGCCAAAGGCCGATTCGCTATCGGTAGCAAAGGCCTGCTCATAGGCTTCTTCAAGACTCTCGGCGATTGCGACACCGCAAGGGTTGGCGTGTTTCACAATGACACAGGCTGGCTGATCGAATTGCTTAACGCATTCCAGTGCGGCATCGGTATCGGCGATATTGTTATAGGAAAGCGCTTTGCCCTGTAATTGCTGAGCGACTGCAATACTGCCTGGCTGTGGGTCGCGTTCGATGTAAAAGGCGGAGTCCTGGTGGGGATTTTCACCGTAACGCATAATCTGCGTGCGAGTGAATTGGGTGTTCCAGGTGCGCGGAAAAAGCGTTGTTCCAGCCGGTTTTGGATCGTCCGCATTTTCTTCGGGAAGCTGTGTGCCCAGATAATTAGCGATGGTGCCATCGTAGCGAGCGGTGTGTTCAAAGGCGCTTACTGCGAGATCAAATCGAGTTGCATGGCTCAGAGCGCCCTGATTGTCGCGCAGTTCCGCGAGCAAGTCAGAGTAACTGGCTGGGTCTACCACTATCGCCACATCCCGGTGGTTCTTTGCAGCGGCTCGTACCATGGTGGGGCCGCCGATATCGATATTTTCAATGGCGGTAGGCAAGTCGCAATTCGGCCGAGCGATGGTTTCCTCAAAGGGATAGAGGTTGACTACCACCAGATCAATCGCCCGGATATCATTTTCGGCCATCACGCTATCATCGGTGCCCCGCCGTCCTAATATTCCACCGTGGACTTTTGGGTGTAAGGTTTTAACGCGGCCATCCATCATTTCGGGAAAACCGGTGTAATCGGCGACTTCCTGCACGGCGATACCATGTTCTGACAATAGGCGGTAAGTGCCGCCAGTGGATAACAGTTCAATGCCCATTTCGCTGAGAGCCCGCGCGAAATCGACAATACCGGTTTTATCCGACACGCTAATTAAAGCGTGTTGGGGGGAAACTGGATGGGTGGTCATATCAACTCCGAAGCAGGGCCGCTAATACGCGGCTCCAAAGATTAAAGTAAACCGTAAAGCTTGAGTTTTTTGCGTAGGGTGCCTCGATTGAGACCCAGGAGTTCTGCCGCTTTACTCTGATTATTGCGAGTATGGCTCATGACGGCGCGGAACATAGGCGCTTCGACTTCCTGCATGACCAGATCATACAAACCAACGGTATCGTGACCATCGAGCAGGAGAAAATAATGCTCCATGGCATCTTCGACACATTGCGCCAGGACGCGCGTCCGTTTAGCTTCGGGCGGTTCTTCAGACAGAAAGTTACTAAGAAGGGCGTTAGGGAGGCTCATGCGACTTGGTCCAGTTCGGCGACTTTTGTGTCGATACTTTTATTTTGGGGGAGGGGGGTATTCTGCACACAATGAGCCCATAAGCCTCGATGTAGATCAACAAAGTGTAATTGTTGTTCTACAGTTTTTAGCGCATTAAATTGTCTGCGCAAGGTGCCTCGTAAGGTATTGAGTTTTTCCGTCGGTAACGGAGCCTGGGTGGTTTGCAGATACCAGGCCATATGCTTGCGTGCAATTCGCACCCCTGCTACCTCACCGTAGTATTCGTGTATCGTCTGGAGGTGCCTGTTTATTAACTCCGCCAGAGGCAGGGGGTGTTTAAAGGGCAGCTGGGAGTGGGGATTTAAGTGTTGATTGATTTCTGCAAATAACCACGGCTTACCAAACGCTCCCCGCCCAATCATAAGCCCCGCCGCACCCGTGTAGTTAAGTACTTCCTCCGCCTTTGGACCGGTCGTTATATCGCCATTGGCGATCACCGGTATGGAAACCTGTCGTACGATCTCGGCAATGGTGTCGTACTCTGCTTCACCGTCGAAACGACAGTTGCGCGTACGGCCATGGACCGAAAGCGCCTGCACACCAGAGTCTTCGGCAATCACAGCAATCGTCGGACCGTTACGGTGTTCGATATCCCAGCCAGTGCGAATTTTCAGGGTCACAGGGATATCGACCGCTGCAACCACCGATTTAAGAATTTTCGCTACTAAGACCTCATCTCGCATCAATGCCGCCCCGGCTTGTTTTTTACACACTTTTTTGGCGGGGCACCCCATATTAATATCGATGATGTCAGCGCCTAGCTGTTCGCAAAGCGCTGCTGCTCTGGCCAGTTGGCTTGCTTCTGTGCCTGCAATTTGTATGGTCTTGAGGCCCACTTCACCTTTATTGGGTAGGCGGCGGGAAGATTTAGGGCTATGCCATAGCCGTACGTCGGAAGTCAGCATTTCAGAACAGGTAAGCCCGGCCCCAAATTCTCGACACAGGTTTCGAAAAGGCAAGTCTGTTATACCAGCCATTGGAGCTAATAAGGTTTTGCTAGCAAGTGTGTGTGGACCAATTTGTATCAAGAGCCTTAAGCCTTACCTGAGCAGAATTCAAAAGGCCGGAAATAATAGCGTGACTTTCGCACTCTAGGAAGGGGGAATTGAGACAATTTTAACCAGAGGGAATTAAAGTATAAGAAACAGCATCTTCGCCAGGGTCTACAATTTCCAAAATAAAGTGAATGGGCTGTTGAGGCGGTATTGAATCAATTCCGACAAATTCCCCCTTGAGATATTCGTTGGGGCTGAAGTTGCGTCGGGCAAGGATCGCGCCCTCCAGATTTTCGAAGGTAAGAATCATATGGGGGAAGCGCTGAGGTTTCTCGGCCAGATTAATTAAGGTGGCATCTACCTGCAAGGAGCCAGAGCGTCGAGGGTGTGTTCGCACCACCAGGTTTTTAGTTTGAATAGCCGGGAGATTCCTGGATTCGTGATCGCTACAGGAAAATATCCCACAAAATCTCTGGTACACACTGGTGTAACTTTTCTGATGATAATCCTGGTCAGCATTGAAGAGAAACCATTGGAACGTCAGGCTACTTAGGCCCACTATGACTATCGCGAACATCTTGGTCGATTGACGGTTTAGTCGAAAGGGCTTTGATTGGGGGCTTTTTTGATTAGCGGCAATTAGTTCGTTTAACTGCCCGGACAATGAGATAGTTGATCTGTTGAACCCGACAGGCTCCGCTGTTGCAATCCCATCTGATTCAGTGTGGGTGTCTGTCGGGGATACGAACGCCTGTTCTGGTCTGGCATCGGCCATAGCGACGCTAGTGTCGTCACCCGTGATATCAGCTGCAGGAGCTTTAGGTGTGGCGCCAGCTTTCACAAAAGCAGAGTTTAAGGATTCGTTTTCGCTGGTTTCTACTAAATGCTGTTCTTCTAGAATTTCCTCGGGATCTGTTTCCAGTACCGACAAATCGAGATCATCAATGGCAAGCTGTTCGAGTTCAATATCGCCTATGCCGTGGGGCAACAGGTTTTTTGTCTTCTCGTCGGCCTCAGGAGTTTTCGAATTCTCATCTAATAGCGAAAGGTCAAAACTGTCGTCGATGACGTGTTCATCGCCATCGATGCCCCTGGTTTGAGCAGGTAAAGCTTGCTGCTCGATTTCGCTCTGGTTGGCCAGGGCATCAAATGTCGACAGACAAATACCACAGCGCACGGCACCTTCAGCTGCATTCAACTGTGACGATGATACTCTGAACACAATTTGGCAGTTTGGGCAGCGTGTGCCGTACTCATCCACGTATATGCTATGCCTCAAAGAGACCATGTTATTTTTAACTGCTTGAATTCCATTGTTTCTATTATAAAACGCTACCCTGTGTTTGACCCTGGATCGTTCTTTCACCGCTCAACCGCACCCAGCCCTCTTGTTCTTCGGGCTCATCAAACCGGCATGTACCCTTATAGGCTTTGGCAACTTCGTCATATTGAGCATCCAGGATTCCTGAAAGGCATAGTTTGCCGCCAATGGCAGTTAGGGTAAGGAGGTGAGGGGCTAGTTCTATCAATGGGTTTGCGAGAATGTTTGCCATGATAATGTTTGCTGCGGGTGGAGCCAGTGCTTCCAGTTCTTCCGGAAGGCAGGCAAGGAGTTTGTCACCCACCTGATTGAGCCGTGCATTTTCTCGAGTGACTTCAAGTGCCTGGCGATCATTGTCCACTGCGATTACCCGCGTAGCTCCCAGCAGGCAGGCTGCAATGGCGAGAACACCAGAACCACAACCGTAATCGATAACGCTGGTGTCCGCGAGTGTTTGCTCCTGCAGCCACCGTAAACACAAAGCAGTGGTCGGGTGACTTCCCGTACCAAATGCCAGACCAGGGTCTATCACCACATTGATGGCTTCGGGTTCTGGCGCTTGTTCCCAGCTGGGACAGATCCATAAACGAGGACCACAGCGGATGGGCTGAAAGTGTTCTTTCCAGGTTTCCTCCCAGGCCTGATCAAAGACTACTGTCCAACGCCAGGGCGGTGGTACTTGCGGGCTAATGTGAGCGCAAATCTGGAGTAAGACGGTATCTTTATTTACGTCAAAGGCAAATAAGCCTAGTGCATCAATGGCTCCCCACTCAGAAACGTCTGCTGAAATGTTGCTTAACTTTGTATCGTTATTGGTATCACATGTATCAACAGTAAGGTTTTTATCTATAAAGGTAACTGAAGTAGCCCCCGCAGCTCGCAAAGCGGTCTCTATAAGCACGTTTTGATCACCATTGATCGACAGCTTAAGCTGCAAGCAGTTTGGATTGTTATCCACGATCTCAGCCATAGAATCTAAGCCAGGGGTTCTAAGCTACGGGTTCTACAGGCCGTGTTTCTTTTCCAGGTAGTGGATGTTGACACCGCCACGTTTAAACTCTCCATCAGTAACCAAATCTCGGTGCAAGTCTATATTGGTATCAATGCCTTCGATAATTAGCTCATCGAGCGCGTTTCTCATGCGCATCAGTGCAGCCTCACGGTCTTTACCGTAGGTTATGATTTTACCGATCAGTGAATCATAGTAGGGTGGTACGTGGTAGCCACTATAAAGATGTGAATCAACCCGGACGCCGTGACCTCCAGGTGGGTGGAATGTGGTCACCAGGCCAGGGCTAGGTATAAAGGTTCGTGCGTTTTCCGCGTTGATACGACACTCAAAAGCGTGGCCGCGAAAAACAATGTCTTCCTGCTTAAAACTGAGCGCTTCCCCACCAGCTACCAGTAATTGCTCTTTGACAAGATCAACGCCCGTGATCATTTCAGTCACTGGGTGTTCGACCTGAACGCGGGTGTTCATCTCAATAAAATAAAAGGCACCATCCTCGTATAGAAACTCGAAAGTTCCGACGCCTCGATAGTTCATTTCGCAACATGCTTTTACACATGAATCAAATACCTGTTCACTAATGTCGACAGGAATAAGTGGTGCTGGCGCTTCCTCTAGTACTTTCTGGTGGCGACGCTGTAGGGAACAATCTCGGGCGCCCAGGTGAATTGCGTTACCCTTTCCGTCAGCCAGAATCTGTACTTCCACATGACGGGGGTTTTCGAGAAATTTTTCCAGGTACACGGTGTCGTCGCCGAAGGCAGCACCGGCTTCTGCGCGGGTCACCGAGATTGCATTAATCAAATGGGCTTCCGTATGAACTACGCGCATGCCGCGTCCGCCACCGCCCGAAGCAGCCTTAATAATGATCGGATAACCTACATCGAGGGCGATTTCTAACGTTCTCTCTGCATCATCTCCCAGGGGGCCATTTGACCCTGGCACCGTTGGCACGCCTGCTTCTACCATCGCGGCGATCGCCGAGACTTTATCGCCCATGAGTCGAATTGAATCGGGACTTGGCCCGACGAAAACAAAGCCACTACGTTCGACACGCTCGGCAAAGTCAGCATTTTCAGCCAAAAACCCGTAGCCTGGGTGTACTGCTACGGCATCCGTGACTTCCATAGCGCTAATAATGGCTGGAATATTGAGGTAACTATCGATAGATGGGTTAGGGCCTATGCAAACTGATTCATCCGCCAGCCGCACGTGCATAAGATCGGCATCCACTTTGGAATGAACGGCTACCGTTTTAATACCCAGTTCTTTGCAGGCGCGGAGCACTCGCAAAGCAATTTCACCGCGATTAGCGATCAGAACTTTTTCTAACATGAAAGGTCCTCGGGGCTAAATGATCGTAATCATGGCTTGATCGAACTCAACGGGCTCACCATCCAGTGCTACGATGGATCCGATAGTTCCCGCTTTGTCACATTCTATCTGGTTCATCATCTTCATGGCTTCGACAATACACAGGACATCGCCCACTGCTACGCTTTGCCCTACTACGATAAAAGAAGATGCGTCCGGTGATGGCGCGCGATAAAAGGTGCCGACCATCGGCGAGCGTACTACATGCCCCGTCATGGTTGGTGCATCTGTTGAAGCGGTGCTTGCCACATCGGCACTTGCCTGTACGGGCGGCATAGCTTGTAGAGCAGGTATGGGTGACTGAACCGGGAACACAGCTGGTAAAGGTTGATGTCTGCTGATGCGCACAGACTCTTCGCCTTCCTTGATTTCTAGTTCGTCGATGCCCGATG
>JAUUYV010000205.1 GCA_030590275.1 Porticoccaceae bacterium | reverse complement strand
GTGATAGTGACTTCCAAATTTTTTATATGCCTTTGCATACTCTGTTTCATTTGCAACCATAGAACCAAGCGCAATAATTCCTAGTATTTTTCTAACTTGTAATACAAGAAGTTCCACTCGTACAAAGTCAGGAATTACTTCACGTTCAGGCTTCTCAAGTCTTGCTACTGTATTTGCCCTGTGCCGTATTTCCAACATTAACTCACAATATGCATCTAAGTTTGGAGTTCTCATATCGCATTTAACCGTCAACAATACAAAGACAAAAACTACCCATCCACCACCTCCACCCTGACTCGTTGAGTCACACTGGTCAGCAATTCATAAGCAATGGTATCGGCATATCGAGCGACCTCCCAAACCGGAAGCCCTTCACCCCAGAGCGTCACCGAATCGCCCTCTCCATATTCCGGCAGCTCGCTTAAATCGACGGCAATCATATCCATAGACACCCGACCCAGTAATCGCGAGGGCCTGCCCTGGATCAACACGGGGGCTCCCGTTGGCGCATGACGAGGGTAACCATCGGCGTAACCAATGGCAACGATACCAATGCGCATGGTCCTGTCTGCGATCCAGTCTTTTCCGTAACCGGTACTCTCGCCAGGTTTGAGCATGCGAGTGCTAATAATTTGCGATGTGAGGGTCATTACCGGAAGCAAATCACTGGCCACCGGGTGTTCTTCCGCCATAGGATTAACACCGTAGAGCATAATTCCAGGTCTTGCCCAATCACCAATAATTTTTTTATCAGCAGTTTTACCGCCAATAGCAGAGGGAAGCGCCACCAGTGCGGCGGAGTTTGCCAGGCTAGTTTCGACGCCACGCTGACGCAGCTCCCTGAATACCGCTAGCTGCTGCTGGTTAGCGCTGTGTTCTGGGGTATCGGCGCAAGCGAAGTGAGTCATTAAGCGAAGTTCACCCACATTACTCGACGCTGTTAACTGCTTAAAAGCAGTGGACACCGTGTCGGGGATTAAACCCAGACGCTGCATACCAGTATCGACCTTTAACCACACATTAATTGATTGTTGGTCGGGGCTCGCCGCCAGGGAGGCCGACAATAATTGCTCTACCTGCTGAGCACTGTGAACCACGATATCCAGCTTCTCTCGGACGATAGTCTTCAGCTCTGAAGCTTCAAAAAAACCCTCCAGCAATACGATACGCTGCGCTATGCCGGCCTCCCGCAATTCCAGCGCTTCTTCGATACTGGCAACGGCAAAGGCATCGGCGGGAGTACTAGCCTTAGACAGCGCTTTTGCGACCCGTACCGCGCCATGACCATAGCCATTGGCTTTAACCACGGCCATAAGCTGCGCTGAGCCCGCGTAGGTTTTCGCCAGGGTGTAGTTGTGGCGCAGGTGGTTTAAGTTGATGATAGCTTGGGTAGGTCGACCCATCGGCGTGTCTGCTGTTATCCCGTCAAATCCAGAAACTATAGTCGCAAGCCCTCAGACCAGACGCAAGCTGGTAATGAGACAAAACAGTGGTTTTTGCGTCGCCAAACGGCGAGCGGTATAGTTCCGCCCCGATTAACACATCCTTAATTCGGCAAACTCGAATAGATAACGACTTGGAGCACACCATGGCCAGCGACTGGGCAACATTCAACTGGGAAGATCCGTTTTTAATTGACCAGCAACTCAGCAATGAGGAACGCATGGTTCGGGATACTGCTCGGCAGTATTCCCAGGAAAAACTGCTACCCCGCGTGCAGATGGCCTTCCGCAATGAAACCACAGACCGCGCTATTTTTAACGAAATGGGCGAGCTTGGTTTACTCGGTTCTACTATCGACGGCTACGGTTGCCCCGGCGTGAATTATGTCAGCTACGGCCTGATTGCACGGGAAGTGGAGCGGGTAGACTCCGGTTTTCGCTCCATGATGAGTGTGCAATCGAGCCTGGTGATGTACCCCATCTACACCTACGGCACCGAGGCTCAACGTGAAAAATACTGGCCCAAACTAGCCAGCGGCGAGTGGGTAGGATGCTTTGGACTTACCGAACCGGACCACGGCTCCGATCCCGGCGGCATGCTGACCCGCGCCCGTAGTGTGGACGGCGGCTACCAACTGTCTGGTAGCAAAATGTGGATCACCAACTCTCCCATTGCCGACGTGTTTGTGGTGTGGGCGAAAACCGACGACGATATTATTCGCGGCTTCGTGCTAGAAAAAGACATGGACGGTTTAAGTGCCCCAAAAATTGAGGGCAAGCTCGCGCTGCGGGCCTCCATCACTGGCGAAATTGTGATGAACGAGGTTTTTGTACCCGAAGAAAACCTGCTGCCCAACGTGAAAGGTCTGAAAGGCCCTTTTGGTTGTCTCAATAGTGCGCGCCTGGGTATCTCCTGGGGAGCACTCGGTGCCGCAGAGACCTGCTGGCATACCGCTCGGGAATATACGATGGAACGCAAACAGTTTAATCGGCCGCTGGCACAAAACCAGCTGATTCAATTCAAGCTTGCCAATATGCAAACCGAAATTAGCCTGGGCTTACTTGGCGCTCTGACGGCCACCCGTCTGAAAGACCAGGGCCAGCTCGCACCGGAACTGATCTCGATGATGAAACGTAATAACTGCAGTAAGTCGCTGGATATCGCCCGTCAGGCGCGGGACATGATGGGCGGTAACGGTATTTCCGACGAATACCCAATAATGCGGCATATGGTGAACCTGGAAGTGGTAAACACTTACGAGGGAACTGCCGATATTCACGCCCTGATTTTAGGACGAGCGCAGACTGGATTGCAGGCGTTTATGTAAGCAGATTTAATTTGAGCGGCTCTTAATTGAAGTTCTTAGCCTAAGTTCTCATTTTAAGCCCTTAAGTAAGGCCCCGAACTTAAAACCTTAACTTAAGGCTCTTACCTTAAAACCACAGCCCCAACTAGCGCCTCTTTGATCGACGCCGTTCCTCACGCCTGGCACGGTGCTTTTCAACCCGCTGTCGCACTGCGGCCCGCTGCCTGCGAACAATGTCTCTGGCGTGAAACAGCGTGGGCACATCATGGAATTTTCGCGCCAACATCCCCGTAATAATCAACTCTTCAATCGCCACCCAAATGTGAAACAGCACCACTACACGAAACAATGTAGACATACCGTAAAGCACTAATAAATAGTAAGCCGGTGCCATCAGAATCGCCGAAATTTTAGCCGCCCAGGTATGGTAATTGGGGAAATCACCATATTTAAGGAATCCAGTGACGGTTGGAATTAAATAAAAGAATATCGCCAAATATATAAACCACGATTCCTTCACATAAATATCGGGCCATAGCCACAACAGACCAAATGCCATTGCACCATAGGTAAAGAAATCGCCCCAGCTATCGAGCTTGGCACCTAGTTCGGTGGCCTGATCCAGCTTGCGAGCCAGGTATCCATCAAAAAAATCCGTTCCCAGACTAGCCGCTAACAGCCACAGGAACACCTCACCATAACCCTGATTCGCGCAATACAGCAGCACGGGGACCAATAATAGTCGAGCGAAACTCAGGGCATTGGGAATGTTAATAATTTGTCCAGACATGCAGACTCTAGCTTAAGCAACCATAGACTTGAGTATTTGACTCTTGTGGTTCTGACTTCACTGGCTTCGCTGGCGCACCGCCTCAAACAAGCAGATCCCAGCGGCAACAGACACATTGAGGCTCTCGACACTACCGGCCATGGGTAACTTCACCAACATATCGCAAGATTCTTTGGTGAGACGACGCAGACCTGTGTCCTCCGCACCCATGACCAACACGGTGGGTGCCGAAAAATCAACATCGTATACCATATTTTCCGCTTCACCACTGGTACCAATCAGCCACAAACCCTGCTGCTGAAGCTGGCGCAAGGTACGCGCCAAATTGGTAACCACTACATAGGGCACTGTTTCCGCTGCTCCACAGGCAACTTTCCGAACTGTCGCGGTAATACCCACCGAACGATCTTTAGGGGCGATCACGACATTTACACCAGCGGCATCCGCCGAACGTAAGCATGCACCGAGATTATGGGGGTCAGTCACGCCATCCAGCACCAGCAACAGCGGTATTTGATCAAGATTATCTAAGAGGGAAAAAAGAAATTTTTCGTTGTGAACCTCACCCGCCTGGCATAAAGCGGCAACACCTTGATGATTACCAGGCGCAACCTGGTCTAATTCATCTTTGGTAAGCCAGCTCATAGGAATACCCTGAGTTTCAGCCAGGCTGCACACTTTTTTCAGACGCTGATCACGGCGGTTTTTCTGCACCCGAATTTCGCTGATACGATCAGCGGCAGTTTTTAGCAAAGTCTGAACGGAGTGAATACCATAAATCCACTCCTGCTCCCCACCACCGTTTTTACCCTTCATTTAATACTGCACTGCTCGATACTTCTCTATTCGACACTTCACTGCCCGATATAGCACTGTGCAACAGGCACCATCCGTTTAATGCTGCCCTTTTAGCTTGTAACATTGGTAATTACCCACTCCAGACAAACGCGGTAAGCGCAAAGTAGACCAGGGATTTTACACTTTTTCGCAACACACCGGCCCTGGTCATTAACAAAAAACTTATACCGGGGCGGGCACCGGGATTCTGGCTACGT
>JAUUYV010000046.1 GCA_030590275.1 Porticoccaceae bacterium | reverse complement strand
CCCTCCTGCGGAATACGTGCCACCACATCCCCCACGTTAACCGTATCGCCATCATTGATGGTGATAATGGCGTTGGCAGCCAACATGTAGTGAGCGGGAACCGTAGAATTAGCGAAGAATATCTCCTCACCCTTCTCGTCTAACAGAGTAATCATTGGCTTCAGATCTTTACCTGCAGCCGGACGCTCATTAGGATCCATCACCACGGTACTGGTCAAACCTGTCATTTCGTCAGTCTGGCTACGAATACTCAAGCTGTCTTCCATACCGGAGAAGGCCACCTTACCTTCTACCTCTGTAATAATAGGATGGGTGTGGGGATCCCAGCTCGCTACCACAGCGCCCGCTTCAACAGTCGCGCCATCCTTCACTGTAATCACCGCTCCATAGGGCAGCTTGTATCGCTCTCGCTCGCGACTATTTTCGTCCACAATAGCCAATCCCGTGGATCGCGATACTACGACTAACTCACCAGTTTTACGCTCGGCAACCTTGGCATTAACCAGCCGCACCACGCCACCGATTTTAACCTGGATGCTATCTGCTGCAGATGCCCTCGATGCCGCGCCCCCAATGTGGAAAGTACGCATCGTTAACTGGGTACCCGGCTCACCAATAGACTGCGCGGCAATGACACCGACCGCTTCACCAGGATTAATGATATGTCCACGAGCCAGATCCCGACCATAACACTTAGCGCAGATACCGTATCGAGTCTCACAGGTAATGGGCGACCGCACCAACAACTCGTCGACACTTTCATGCTCTATCTCGTCAACCAGCTTTTCATCTATCATCGTGCCAGCGGGCACCACCACCTCGTCACTACCCTGCTTACAAACGTCGTTAACCACCACCCGACCAAGGATACGATCCCCGAGCGATTCAATAATGTCGCCACCTTCGATAACCGGCGTCATCAACAAGCCCTGTGTTACACCACAGTCATCCTCGGTCACCACTAAATCCTGGGACACATCGACAAGACGGCGAGTCAGATAACCGGAATTAGCCGTTTTAAGCGCCGTGTCAGCCAGGCCTTTACGAGCACCGTGAGTCGAAATAAAGTACTGCAAGACGCTCAATCCTTCGCGGAAGTTGGCCGTTATAGGCGTCTCAATAATAGAGCCATCTGGACGCGCCATAAGGCCACGCATACCAGCCAATTGCCGAATCTGGGCAGGGGAACCTCGCGCACCGGAGTCAGCCATAACATAGACCGAGTTGAATGACTTCTGGTCTTCCTTCTGTCCGTCACGGTTTATTACGCTTTCTTTAGAAATCACATCCATCATCGACTTGGCGACCAGGTCGTTAGCCCGCGACCAGATATCAATGACTTTATTGTATTTCTCGCCCTGGGTAACTAAACCAGAGGCAAATTGACCCTCAATCTCTAGCACTTCCTGCTCAGCGTCATCAATAATGCCTGCCTTCTCATCGGGTATAACAAAATCATTAACACCGATAGATACGCCAGATTTAGTAGAGAAATCAAAACCGGTGTACATCAGTTGATCAGCAAAAATAACGGTATCTTTGAGACCCAGGGAGCGATAACACTGGTTGATAACTCTTGATATCGCTTTCTTGTTCATATCCTGATTGACTAACTCGTAAGCAAGACCTTTAGGCACAATGCCCCAAAGCAGGGCTCGACCGACGGTCGTGTCTTTGATCGGTTGACTACTACTCGCTGTACCGTCTTCGCTAATAAAGGTTTCGTCGATACGCACTTTAACCCGAGCCTGTAGATCCACCTTGCCAGAATAAAAAGCTCGAGATACCTCCTGCAAATCGGAAAATACCATACCTTCGCCTGGCGCATTCACGCGCTCGCGAGTCATGTAATACAAACCCAGCACTACGTCCTGCGAAGGCACAATAATGGGCTCACCACTCGCGGGAGACAAAATGTTGTTAGTGGACATCATGAGAGCCCGGGACTCTAACTGGGCTTCGATGGTTAATGGCACGTGAACAGCCATTTGGTCGCCATCAAAATCTGCGTTAAAAGCCGCACAAACCAGCGGATGCAACTGTATAGCCTTACCTTCAATCAAAGTAGGTTCAAACGCCTGGATACCAAGACGGTGTAGGGTCGGCGCGCGATTTAGCAGTACCGGATGTTCACGAATGACGTCTTCGAGAATATCCCAGACAACCGCCTCCTCCCGTTCGACCATTTTTTTGGCCGCTTTGATGGTTGTGGCCAAACCACGACCTTCCAGCTTTGAGAATATAAACGGCTTAAATAATTCCAGTGCCATGCGTTTGGGCAGACCACACTGATGAAGTTTTAGCGTCGGACCCACCACAATGACCGATCGGCCCGAATAGTCTACGCGCTTGCCTAGCAGGTTTTGGCGAAAGCGACCCTGCTTGCCCTTGATCATATCCGCCAGAGACTTAAGTGGACGCTTGTTAGAGCCGGTAATAGCACGGCCACGACGACCATTGTCGAGCAATGCATCTACCGATTCCTGCAACATCCTCTTTTCGTTACGCACGATGATATCTGGTGCGTTCAATTCCAGTAGACGTTTGAGGCGATTATTCCGGTTAATCACTCTGCGATACAGGTCGTTGAGATCGGATGTCGCAAAACGACCACCATCTAAAGGCACCAGAGGACGCAGGTCCGGTGGCAGAATCGGGAGCGCTTCAAGGATCATCCACTGCGGATCATTTCCAGAGCTGATGAAAGCCTCGAGAACTTTTAAGCGTTTCGAAAATTTCTTGATTTTGGTCTCTGACCGAGTTGCTGGAATTTCTTCGCGCAACCTGGCAATTTCTCCCGGCAAATCCAGGTCGAGCATAAGCCCCTTAATAGCCTCTGCACCCATCATCGCGACGAATTCACCACCAAATTCTTCCATGGCCTCGTAATATTGCTCGTCGTTCAGTAACTGGCCAATCTCCAGGGTCGTCATACCTGGGTCAACCACTACAAAGGACTCAAAATACAAAACCCTTTCAATTTCCCGCAATGTCATATCGAGAACCAGACCGATACGAGACGGTAAAGATTTCAAAAACCAGATATGCGCTACCGGACTGGCCAACTCAATATGGGCCATACGTTCTCGACGTACCTTGGCATGGGTTACCTCCACGCCACACTTTTCGCAGACAATGCCGCGATGCTTCATGCGTTTGTATTTACCGCACAGGCACTCAAAGTCTTTTACCGGACCAAAAATTTTGGCGCAAAATAAGCCATCCCGCTCCGGTTTAAAGGTGCGGTAATTGATGGTCTCCGGTTTTTTAACTTCGCCAAAGGACCAGGATCGAACCATGTCTGGCGATGCCAGGCCAATACGAATACCGTCAAAATCACCGACCTTATCCTGTGACTTGAGCAGGTTGAGTAAGTCTTTCAAAGCCTTTCCTCCAGGGGGTGCGCGATGGCCGAAATTCCAGCTATCGCCCGCCGCACATAATTAAACATTAAACCTTGTGTTCTAGTCGTCTATTCGTATTCGAGATCAATATTGATTCCCAGGGAACGGATTTCCTTAACTAGAACATTAAAGGACTCGGGCATACCCGGATCCATACTATGGTCGCCATCGACAATATTTTTGTACATCTTCGTGCGGCCATTGACGTCATCGGACTTAACCGTAAGCATCTCCTGCAAGGTATAGGAAGCACCGTAAGCTTCGAGCGCCCACACCTCCATCTCACCAAAGCGCTGACCGCCAAACTGGGCCTTCCCACCCAGAGGCTGCTGCGTGACCAGGCTATACGACCCAGTCGAACGAGCGTGCATTTTATCGTCCACCAGGTGGTTCAGCTTGAGCATGTACATATAGCCAACCGTTACCGAACGACTAAAGGCATCCCCACTACGGCCATCATAAAGTGTCATTTGACCACTTTCCGGCAAATCGGCGAGCTTCAATAATTCTTTAATTTCAGATTCTTTGGCACCGTCAAATACCGGCGTTGCCATGGGTACGCCTTTGCGCAGATTTTCCGCAAGAGCAAGCACCTCTCCATCACTAAAGCTCTTCAGGTCAACGTCGGTCGCACTGTCTCCAGCATCATAAACTTCCTGCAGGAAGGATCGTACTTCAGCCGCTTTCTTCTGAGCCTTGATCATCCCATCAATTTTAGTACCGAGCCCCCTGGCTGCGAGACCTAGATGGGTTTCCAGGATCTGACCCACGTTCATTCGGGAGGGAACCCCCAGCGGATTAAGAACGATATCAATCGGCTCTCCATTCGCATCGTAAGGCATGTCCTCCACCGGCTTTATCACCGAGATCACACCCTTATTACCATGGCGACCTGCCATTTTGTCACCAGGCTGAATATGGCGCTTTATGGCTAAGTAGACTTTAACAATTTTCAAAACACCCGGTGCCAGGTCATCACCAGCAACTACTTTCTGTTTTTTGTCTTCGAAACGATCATCCAGGGCTTTCCGACGTTCGTTTAGCTGAACCTCTGCCCGTGACAACTGCTCATTATGGGCATCCTCTTCCATGCGAACTGTAAACCAGCTATCACGATTCAATCCGTCAACCACATCATCAGTCAGCTGGTCCCCTTTGCTTAAATTGGGAGCCTTGACGACCTTATTGCCGACCAACGCGGAACGCAAACGTTGGAAAGTAGCATTTTCGACAATTCTATATTCATCGTTCAAATCCTGCCGGAACTGATCCAGTTCGGTCTGCTCGATCTGCTTGGAGCGAGCATCTTTTTCCAGCCCCTCTCGAGTAAACACCTGCACATCGATGACCGTACCTTTAGTGCTAGTTGGCACCCGTAGCGAAGTGTCTTTCACATCGCTAGCTTTCTCACCAAAGATAGCTCGCAGTAGTTTTTCTTCCGGTGTGAGCTGAGTTTCACCCTTGGGAGTGACCTTGCCCACCAAAATATCACCAGAACTTACCTCAGCCCCAACATAGACTATTCCAGATTCATCTAACCTTGCCAGTGCAGACTCCCCAATATTGGGAATATCGGCGCTGATTTCTTCAGGCCCCAACTTGGTGTCACGCGAGACGCTGGTCAACTCCTGGATATGTATCGTGGTAAAGCGGTCCTCTTCCACCACACGCTCTGAAATAAGAATAGAATCTTCAAAGTTGTAACCATTCCAGGGCATAAAGGCAATGCGCATGTTCTGGCCAAGAGCAAGCTCACCCAAATCAATAGATGGGCCATCGGCCAGTATGTCTCCGCGGGCCACCGCATCACCCTGACGTACGATAGAACGCTGGTTGATACAAGTGTTCTGGTTAGAGCGGGTATATTTGATCAGGTTGTATATATCGACACCCGCATCACCCGCTTCAACTTCATCATCATTTGCTCGTACCACAATGCGACCCGCATCAGCACTCTCAACCACGCCACCATGCCGCGCCACCACACATACACCAGAGTCTCGAGCAACAACTCGCTCGATACCTGTGCCCACCAGTGGTTTATCTGTTCTGAGCGTCGGCACCGCCTGGCGCTGCATATTGGAACCCATCAGCGCCCTATTCGCATCATCGTGCTCTAGAAAAGGCACCAATGAAGCGGCCACAGACACCACCTGCCGCGGAGAGACATCCATAAAATCAACTTCCTGGGGCAAGGTAACTTTTGTTTCCCCACCATGGCGCACAGACACCAATTCATCGACCAGTTGCCCCTTGGCATCCAGAGTCGCTGAAGCTTGTGCAATCACATGATCCGCTTCGTTGATGGCCGATAGAAACTCTATTTCATCGGTAACCTTACTATCGACTACCTTGCGATAAGGAGTCTCTAGAAAACCGTATTCATTAGTGCGAGCATAGTTAGCCAATGAATTAATCAAGCCGATATTCGGGCCTTCCGGTGTTTCAATTGGGCATACCCGACCATAGTGCGTGGGGTGAACATCTCGCACCTCAAACCCGGCCCGTTCGCGAGTCAAACCGCCCGGCCCTAAGGCAGAAACGCGCCGCTTGTGAGTAATCTCCGATAGCGGGTTGTTTTGATCCATAAACTGGGACAGCTGACTAGAGCCAAAAAACTCCTTCATTGCCGCGGCCACAGGTTTGGCATTCACCATATCCTGCGGCATCAGACCATCTGCCTCAGCAACAGCAAGACGCTCCTTTACAGCCCGCTCTACTCGCACCAGCCCAATACGAAACTGATTCTCGGCCATTTCACCGACCGAACGCACGCGACGATTACCCAGATGATCGATATCATCAACCGTTCCCTTACCATTGCGAATATCAACCAACATCCGCAGTGCGGCCACAATATCTTCTCTCGAAAGAATACCCGGCCCTTCCACCTCTTTACGGCCAATGCGACGGTTAAATTTCATGCGCCCGACAACTGACAAATCATAACGATCCGAAGAGAAAAATAGATTTTTGAACAAATTCTCTGCCGACTCCTTAGTCGGTGGTTCGCCCGGGCGCATCATGCGATATATCTCTACCAGAGCCTCCAGCTCAGTACGGGTAGCATCGATACGCAGGGTATCGGATAGAAATGGGCCACGGTCGATGTCATTGGTATAAATAGTTTCAATTTTGTCAAAGCCCGCTTCCAGGAGCTGTTCAAGCATTTCCGCATTGATCTCGGTGTTGCATTCAAAAAGAATTTCACCGCTCTCAGTATCAACAACATCTTTCGCCAGGGCTCGCCCCTCAAGATATTCTGCGGGCACTGCAAGGCTTGAAATCTTAGCCTTATCAAGCTCCCGAATGTGCCGTTCAGTAATACGGCGACCTTCTTCAACGATGACTTTGCCACCGGTACCCTTAATATCAAAGGCAGCAATTTCGCCGCGCAACCTCGAAGGCACCAGCTCCAGCTCAAAACTACCATCTTTACGAACATGGAAAATATTGGTGTCGTAAAACATTTCCAACATTTCTTCAGAACTATAGCCCATAGACCGCAACAACACTGTTGCAGGCAATTTACGACGACGGTCTATACGCACATAAACCATATCCTTGGGATCGAATTCAAAATCGAGCCAGGAACCACGGTAAGGGATAACCCGAGCGGAAAATAATAACTTGCCAGAAGAGTGCGTCTTACCTTTATCGTGATCAAAAAACACACCCGGTGAACGATGCAACTGAGACACAATAACCCGCTCCGTCCCGTTCACCACAAACGTGCCATTATCGGTCATCAACGGCATTTCCCCGAGGTAGACCTCTTGCTCCTTTATATCCTTGATAGTCTTATTCGGAGAGTCTTTATCTACTAGCACTAAGCGCACGCGCACGCGCAAGGGCGCTGCGTAAGTCGCCCCACGTAATTTACACTCCTCGACATCAAACACAGGTTTACCAAACGCATAATCAACATATTCCAGCCGCGCATTACCCGAGTAACTTTCAATCGGAAACACCGAGTTAAAGGCAGCATGCAAACCCCTGTGTGCGCGATCTTTCGCCGCCACACCAGGCTGAATAAATTTGCGGTACGAATCAATCTGGATAGCCAACAAATAGGGCTGCTCCATCACTTGTGGCAATTTGCCGAAATCCTTGCGGATTCGTTTCTTTTCAGTAAATGAATAGGCCATCAGTATTCCTCTGCAAATTCACTGGACTATGGGCCGTGTAAGCCTGTCCTGACGCCAGAACGCGCTGGCTGTAAGCGGCAAAAGGCCGACGGGAAGCGCCCGCCAGCCTTTGCGTAATAAGCAAACTGTGTGTTTGCGTCAAACCGGTCAAAATTACTTGAGTTCGACGCTTGCGCCAGCTTCCTCAAGCTGCTTTTTCGCTTCCTCAGCTTCTTCTTTCGGTGCAGCCTCTTTAACGGTAGACGGGGCGCCATCAACCAGTTCTTTAGCTTCCTTAAGGCCCAGGCCTGTGATCGCCCGAACAGCCTTAATAACACCTACTTTCTTTTCACCAATACTGGTCAACACAATATCAAATTCGGTTTTTTCTTCCGCAGCTGCACCGCCTGCGTCGCCAGCAGCCGGAGCTGCCGCAACAGCAACTGCAGCTTGCGCAGAAACACCAAACTTTTCTTCCATTGATTCAACCAGTTCAACCACTTCCATAACACTCATTTCAGCGATTGCATTTAAAATATCGTCTTTGGACAGAGCCATGTTTATCTCCTGATAATTTTTAGAATTACACTATACGTATGATTAACGCCAACTATGCAGCATCTTGTTCTTTCTGATCCCGAACAGCTGCGACCACACGAGTAACCTTTGACGGCACCTCGTTAAAGGTACGCACTAGCTTGGTGATCGGGGCAATTGTCACGCATGCCAACTGCGTCAACGCCTGCTCGAGGGTTGGCAAACTGGCAAGCACATCGAGTTGCTCCTTACCGAGCATTTGACCGCTGATGGACAAAACCTTGACTTCAAAGTTCTCACTTCCTTTTGCGAACTCTTTAAAGAGGCGGGCCGCAGCACCTGGATCTTCCATGGAAAACCCAAATAATGAAGGCCCTACCAACGCGTCCTGTAGACACTCAAACTCAGTGCCATCAAAGGCCCGCTTAGCCAG
The DNA here is from genome assembly GCA_030590275.1 of Porticoccaceae bacterium. Next base: position 466 of record JAUUYV010000046.1, on the reverse strand, counting down.
GGAGTTTTTGACAATCCGCAGGTTAACGTTGTTGCTCCGAGCCTGCTTACGCAGCTCTGTTATATCACTCACGTTAACGCCACGGGCGTCAGCTACCACCAGAGACAATGCATTACTAGCCGTCTCGTTAACTTCGGAGACAATCATCTTTTTGGCTTCGAGATCTAACGCCATACATTTCTCCTGGATTTGACTGGGATGTCTCAATCCCGATTCCATTAACAGATTTTGTTGCTGTACTGCTCATGGCCATCAGCGCAACAAAGCACTACTGACCTGCCTGCATGCATGCCTGTCTTACTTAGCTATGGACCAACACTCAAACAACTTTGCAGCCTCACACATACCTGTTAACCATTATGGGTGAACAAATCCAGCACTGCGCCTGATTTGGGTCACACCGTTTACGCGGGCGAACTGCCAGCTTTGACCTACCAAAAGAACAAACCATAGCCTGTCCTGGTGG